>JABFXB010000058.1 GCA_013361975.1 Dermatophilaceae bacterium | reverse complement strand
CCGAAGAGCCACGTGTCCTGCAGCACCATGCCGATGCGCGAGCGCAGGTCGTGGCGCGTCAGGTCGCGGATGTCGACGCCGTCGAGGGTGATGCGGCCGCCGTCGAGCTCGTAGAAACGCATGACGAGGTTGACGAGCGTCGTCTTGCCGGCGCCGGTGGGCCCGACGATGGCGACCGTCTGGCCCGGGCTGACCGACAGGTCGAGGTTCTCGATGAGCGGCTTGTCCGGGACGTAGCTGAACGAGACGTCCTCGAAGGCCACCGCGCCGTGCGGGTCGGCGATGGTCGCCGGGGTGCCGGCGTCGGGCTGCTGCTCCTCGGCGTCGAGCACCTCGAAGACGCGCTCGGCCGAGGCGACCCCCGACTGCAGCACGTTGGCCATCGAGGCCACCTGCGTGAGCGGCTGGGTGAACTGGCGGGAGTACTGGATGAAGGCCTGCACGTCACCGAGGCTCATCGAGCCGCTCGCCACGCGAAGGCCGCCGACGACGGCGACCAGCACGTAGTTGAGGTTCCCGATGAACATCATCGTCGGCATGATGATGCCGCTGATGAACTGGGCGCCGAACGCGGCCCCGAAGAGCTCGTCGTTCTTCTTCTCGAACGCCGCCTCGGCCTCCTTCTGGCGCCCGAAGACCTTGACGACGCCGTGGCCGGTGAAGGTCTCCTCGATGATGCCGTTGAGCTCGCCGGTGTTGCGCCACTGCTGGATGAACAGCTTCTGCGAGCGCTTGCCGATGGCGGCGGTCACCATCACCGAGACCGGGATCGTGACGAGCGCGATGAGCGCGAGCAGCCACGAGATCCAGAACATCATGCCGAGCACGGCGACCACCGTGAGCAGCGACGTCAGCAGCTGCGAGAGCGTCTGCTGCAGCGACATCGAGATGTTGTCGATGTCGTTGGTGACGCGCGAGAGCACCTCGCCACGCGGCTGCCGGTCGAAGTAGGGCAGAGGCAGGCGGTTGAGCTTGGCCTCGACGTCCTGGCGCAGCCGGAACATCGTGCGCTGCAGCAGGCCCTGCAGGACCCAGCCCTGCACCCACATCAGCAGCGACGCGATCGCGAAGAGCGCGACGACGAGGAGCAGCACGCCCTTGAGCGCCTCGAAGTCGATGCCCACGCCCGGGGTGAAGTCGATGTTGGCCAGCAGGTCGGCATACGTGGTCTGGCCGTTGGCCCGCAGGCCGTCCACGAGCTGCTGCTTCGTCGTGCCCGGTGGCACCTTGACGGTGCTTCCGATGACGCCGGCGAAGATGATGTCGGTCGCGCGGCCGAGGATCTTCGGGCCGATCGAGGTCAGCACGACGCTGACGACGGCGAGCGTGATGACGACGACGAGCTTGGTGCGCTCGGGCCGCAGCAGGCCCAGCAGGCGCTTGGCCGACGGGCCGAAGTTCAGCGACTTCTCGCCCGGCTGGCCCATCTGCATGTGCGGTGGTCCACCGCGGCGGGCGGGCCCACGGCGTGCCTCGGCGGCCTTCTCCTCCGCGCTCTTGACTCCCTCGGCCATCAGGCCGCCTCCTCCGCGCTGCGCTGGGACTCGACGATCTCCTGGTAGGTCTCGCAGGAGTCGAGGAGCTGGTCATGGGTGCCCTGGCCGACGACGCGGCCGTCCTCGAGCACGACGATGTGGTCGGCGTCGACGATCGTCGAGACGCGCTGCGCCACGATGACGACGGCGCTCTCGCGGGTCACCGGTCGCAGCGCCTGCCTCAGGCGGGCGTCGGTCGCGAGGTCGAGGGCCGAGAACGAGTCGTCGAAGAGGTAGACGTCGGGCCGCTTGACGACGGCACGCGCGATGGCGAGGCGCTGCCGCTGGCCGCCCGACACGTTGGTGCCGCCCTGGGCGATCGGCGCGTCGAGGCCGCCGTCCATCCTCTCGACGAAGTCCTGGGCCTGCGCGATGCGCAGGGCCTCCCAGAGCTCCTCGTCGGTGGCGTCGGGGTTGCCGTAGCGCAGGTTCGTCGCGACGGTGCCGCTGAAGAGGTACGGCTTCTGCGGCACCAGGCCGATGCGCGCCCACAGCGCGTCGAGGGCGAGGTCGCGCACGTCGACGCCGCCGACCTTCACCCGACCCGACGACACGTCGAAGAGGCGCGGCACGAGACCGATGAGCGTCGTCTTGCCGGCTCCGGTGGAGCCGATGATCGCCGTCGTGCGGCCGGGCTCGGCCGAGAACGAGACGTCGTGGAGCACGGCGTTCTCGGCGCCCGGGTAGTGGAAGTCGACGTCGACGAGCTCGATGCCGGCCCGCGCCGCCTTGATGGGCAGCGGCTGCACCGACTCACCGACCGACGAGCTCGTGTCGAGCACCTCCTGGATGCGGCCGGCCGACACGGCGGCGCGCGGGATCATCGTGGCCATGAAGGTCGCCATCATGACGCCCATCAGGATCTGGATGAGGTAGCTGAGGAAGGCGGTGAGCGCCCCGATCTGCATGTCTCCCGTGGCGATGCGGTGCGCACCGAACCACAGCACCGCGACCGACGAGACGTTGAAGATGAACATCACGATCGGGAAGACGAGCGACATGAGCCGCCCGACGCGCAGGCCCGCCTCGGTCAAGGTCGCGTTGGCCTCGGAGAACCGCTCCTCCTCGTGGCCCTCGCGCACGAAGGCGCGCACGACGCGGATGCCGGTGATCTGCTCGCGCAGCACGCGGTTCACCCCGTCGAGCGAGGTCTGCATGCGGCCGAACCACGGCACCATGCGCCAGACGATGAGGCCGACGCAGAGACCGAGGAGCGGCACCGCGACCGCGACGAGCCACGACAGGCCGACGTCCTCGCGCAGCGCCATGATGACGCCGCCGACCATCATGATCGGCGTCGTGACGAGCAGCGCGAACGCCATGAACGTCACCATCTGCACCTGGGTCACGTCGTTGGTGTTGCGCGAGATGAGCGTCGGCGCCCCGAACTTCGCGACCTCCTGGGCGGAGTAGTCGACGACGGTGCCGAAGATGTTCGCGCGCAGCTGGCGGCCCATCCCCATGGCGACCTTCGCGGCGAGGTAGGTGGCGCCGACCGCGGCAGCGATCTGCACGACGCTGACGCCGAGCATGAGCCCGCCGTGGCGCACGATGAAGCCGGTGTCTCCCTTGGCCACGCCGTCGTCGATGATCTCGCCGTTGAGGCTCGGCAGGTAGAGGGAGGCGAGGGTGCTCACGAGCTGCAGCAGCACGATGAGCGAGATCTCGCCCCCGTAGGGCCGCAGGTGGCTGCGGAGCAGTCGCATCAGCATGCGGATGCCTTTCGCTGGGTGTGGTCGGCGTGGTGGGTGGAGCAGGTCGGCGGGCGGGCGACGACGCCGTAGAGCACCGTGTCGACGATCTCCTCGGGCGTGAGGGTCCGGCCGTCGGCGATGCCTGGATGGCTCCCCGAGAAGCAGAGCAGCCGGATGCGGTGCACGACGTCGCGGGCCGGCACGACGAACGCGTCGGACTCGCCGAGGACGAGCTGGTGGATGGTGTCGAGGAGGGGCTGGTGGGGCTCGCAGTCCTCGGCGCCGGCCTCGGGTGCGTCGGTCGCGCCGCGCAGGTGCCGGCCGGCGGCGTAGCAGGCGAGGTGCGGCCCGCGGTTCGGCGGCTCGGTCAGACCGAGCGCTCCCATCAGCCCGAAGACCTCGGTGAAGCGCCGCTGCATGATGGTCGTGAACGCGACGAGCCGGTCGCGCAGGGGCAGGTCGGTGCCGATGGCCGCGATGGACCGCCTGACCGGGGCGGGACAGAACGCGGTCTGCACCGCCTCGTCCTGGAGGGCGTCCTTGGTGGCGAAGACGCGGAAGATCGTCCCCTCGGCGACGCCCGCCTCGCGGGCGATCTCGCTCGTCGTCGGTGGGCGCCCCTCGCGGTGGGCGAGGTCGAGGAAGACGCCGATGAGGGACTCCCGGCGGTCGTCCGGGTGCATGGGCGCGGCGCGCCCCGATCGCTGTCGCACCGGACCATTCTGAATGAGTGAGCACTCACTCACAACCGTTTTACGCCAAGAGCCGCAAACTGACGACATTCCTCCCCGATCGAGAGAAGGCACAGTCACCGGTTCGCCCGATCGAGAGAACCCTCGGCCAGGACGGAGCGTTCTCTCGATCGGGGAAGGGCCGTTCGCCAGACGCTGAGTGCGTGACGGAGCGTTCTCTCGATCGGGGAGGTGGAGTCCTCAGGCGAGGAGGCCGTCGGCGACGAGGTCGCGCACCTGGGGCACGAGCTCGGCCCGGACCGCGGCCGGGTCGAGCTCCAGCACCGTCGCGATCGCGTCGAGTGCGGCGCGGGCCGTGAGCTCGCCGTCGGCGACGCCGAGGTATGCCGCCAGCAGGGTTCCCGCGCGCACGACCCGTCCCAGCCCGCCGCCCTGCCGGACGAGGATCACCGACGGGTCCTCGGCGCCCGGGACCCCGTGGCGCTCCTCGGTGACGTCGGGCGCGCAGGACCAGGCGACGTCGAGCACCTCGTCGTCCGAGTGCTCAGCGAGCCACGTGCGCGAGCGGAGGCCGGCGTCGATCGCCGGTCCCATGGGCGCGGCCACCGGACCGTGCGCCTCGTCCAGCGAGCGCCACACGGGCCGGTCGGTGGCCGGGCGCTGCAGGGTCACCACCCCGAAGCCGATCGACTCGACGTCGCGGGACGCGAAGTCGCGCAGCCACGCGGCATACATCTGCGAGTGTGCCTCGCTGCCCGGGCTGGCGCCGCCGTCGCGGGCCCACAGCTCGGCGTACTCGGCGGGGTCCTGCGACTCGCGCTGGACGACCCAGGCATCGAGCGCGACGCCGTGAGCGGCCTGCTCGTCGAGCCACTCGCCCCAGACGTCGCGCCACGAGCGACCTGTCGAAACCTCCCAGTTGCCGAGGAACTGGGCCACGCCTCCGGGCTCGAGCACGGTGCCGACCTGCTGCACGAGCGAGCGCACGAGCACGTCCCCGGGTCGCCCACCGTCGCGGTACTCGTAGAGCGGCAGGCCCTGGTCGCGCGGCGTGATGACGAACGGCGGGTTGCTCACGACGAGCGAGAACCGTTGCCCCGCAACGGGATCGAGCAGGTCACCAGCGAGCAGCTCGACCTGGGGCACAGCGCCCGAGCCGTCGGGGGCCGCGAGCGCGAGGTTGAAGGCGGCATACGCGAGGGCTCGCTCGGAGATGTCGGTCGCGACGATCGAGCCGGCGTGTGCCGTGAGGTGCAGCGCCTGCACGCCGCACCCGGTGCCCAGGTCGAGAGCACGGTCCGCGGGGCGACGCACGGTCCACGACGCGAGGGTCGTCGAGGCGCCGCCGATGCCGAGCACGTGGTCGGCGCGCAGCGGACCGCCCACGGCGAGCTCGGAGAGGTCGGAGGCGACCCACCAGTCGTGGGCGTCGTCGCCGTAGGGCCGCAGGTCGCAGGTGGCGACGGCCTGACGGCCGGACGCGCCGAGATCGGCGCCGAGGCCCGGGCCGAACCCCGCCCGACCGTTCTCGAGGCGGACCAGGCCGAGCGCCACGGCGCCGTCGACGGTCAGCGTCGGGAGCGCCTCGGCGAGCGCCGACGCGGGAACGGCCCGGCCCAGCGTGAAGACGCGGATGAGCGTGCCGCACGGGTCCGGATCGGCAGCCCCGGACGCGGCCTCCGGGTCGGTCGCGAGAAGGGCCGGCAGCGGCTGCTCACGGTGGAGGGCAGCCGACGCGACGGGCCCGAGGCGCTCGGCGACGCCGTCGACCGTGAAGCCGGCCGCCGACAGGTCGGTGCGCAGCAGCGCGACGAGGCGGTGGTCGACGACGGGGGTGTCGCTCAGGAGTTCTCGCCCTGCTCCGGGCCGGAGGCGGCGGAGGCCGACTCGCCGGCCGCGAGCGCCGAGTCGAGGTCGGGGTGGATCTCGAACACCTTGTCGAGACCGGTGATCGAGAAGACCTTGAGGACGCGGTCGTCCTTGCCGACGAGCCGCATCGAGCCGCCGCGCGTGCGGGCCAGCTTGAGCCGCCCGACGAGGACGCCGAGGCCCGTGGAGTCGAGGAACGTCACGTCGGTGAGGTCGACGACGAGCCGGGTGCGACCGCCCTGGATCTGCTCGTCGAGCTTCTCGCGCACGAGCGGCGCCGTGTAGACGTCGATCTCGCCGCCGAGGTGCACCACGGTCTGGTCGCCGTGGTCGGCTCGGGTGATCGAGAGATCCACCTGTGCCCCTTCCTGTCCCCGCACTTGTGCTGCGTCCGGCCGCCCCCCGCGGGGGTGAGCCCTTCCTGTGGTCGTGCCTGTCGACGTGCTGACCGAACCGCGTCGGTCACGATTCCCCGACGTGACTGACCGCGCAGTAACATGCCCCGCACGTCGGTTACCGTACCCCGACGACATACCGTTGCTCCACATGAACGGCGAGCCAGCGCCCACGGGATCCGTGCCGGAATCGTCCGGCCACGGCCCGACGCAGGCCGCGCCCCGCCCTGCGCCCCGCTACGGGCCTCGAGCAGCGACCGGCACGCACCCGACGCCCGAAGAGCTGCTGCGAACGCTCGTCGGCGAGCACCCCGAGCGTCTCGTCCACGTGCACGAGGTGCCGGCCCGCGACGCGGTGCACACGCCGTGGCCAGAGTGGCTCGACCCGACGCTGCTCGGGGCGCTGCTGGCGTCGGGCATCGAGGCGCCGTGGGCGCACCAGGTCGAGGTGGCCGAGGCCGCCCACGCGGGCCAGCACGTCGTCGTCAGCACCGGCACGGCCTCGGGCAAGAGCCTCGGCTACCACCTGCCGATCCTCAGCGACCTCGTCTCGGGCGCGAGCGCCCCCAACGGCCGGGGGGCCACGGCGCTCTACCTCTCCCCCACCAAGGCGCTGGCCGCCGACCAGCTGAGCCGCATCGGGTCGCTGGCGCTGCCGCAGGTGCGGCCGGCGACCTACGACGGCGACACCCCGACCGACGAGCGCCGGTGGATCCGCGACCACGCCAACCTCGTGCTCACCAACCCCGACCTCCTGCACCACTCGCTGCTGCCCGGGCACGAGCGCTGGAGCTCGTTCCTGCGCGCACTGCGCTACGTCGTCGTCGACGAGTGCCACGTCTACAAGGGCCTCTTCGGGGCGCACATGGCCGCGGTGCTGAGGCGGCTGCGTCGGGTCGCTGCGCGCTACCGCACCGAGCCGACGTTCGTCTTCGCGTCGGCCACCGTGGCCGACCCCGAAGACCATGCGTCGCGTCTGCTGGGTATGCCGGTCGTCCCGGTCACGCAGGACGCCTCGCCTCGGGCGTCGATGACCTTCGCCCTCTGGGAGCCGCCGCTGCTCGTCGACGAGGACGGCCAGCCGAAGCGGGTGAGCACCGTGGCCGAGACCGGGGAGCTGCTCGCGGGCTGCGTGCGCGAGCAGGTGCAGACGGTCGCCTTCGCGCGGTCGCGGGCAGGGGTGGAGGTCGTGGCCCGCATCGCCCGCGAACGGGTGTCGGTGACCGAGGAGGAGCGCGTCGCCGCCTACCGCGGCGGCTACCTCCCGGAGGAGCGGCGCGAGCTCGAGAAGGCCCTGCGCTCGAAGCAGCTGCTCGGCCTGGCGGCGACGAACGCGCTCGAGCTCGGCGTCGACGTCAGCGGGCTCGACGCCGTGCTGCTCGCCGGCTGGCCGGGCACGCTGTCGTCGCTGTGGCAGCAGGCCGGTCGCGCCGGGCGGTCGGGCGAGCGCTCGCTCGCGGTGCTCGTGGCCGCCGACGACCCGCTCGACACGTACGTCGTGCACCACCCCGAGGCGATCTTCGGTCGCGGCATCGAGGCGACCGTCGTCGACCCCGACAACCCGCACGTGCTGGCGCCGCACCTGGCCGCCGCGGCCGCCGAGCTGCCGCTGACCGAGGCCGACTTCGCGGTCTTCGGGGCGCAGACCCGAACCCTCCTCGACGCGCTCGTCGACCGCGGCATCCTGCGCAAGCGGCCACGCGGGTGGTTCTGGGGCCGCGAGGACCGGCCGGCCGACCACCTGTCGCTGCGTGGCGCGGGCGAGCCGGTGCGCATCATCGAGACCCGCACCGGGCGCGTCGTCGGCACGGTCGACGAGGCCGCGGCCCATGCGCAGGTGCACACCGGGGCCGTGCACCTGCACCAGGGCCAGACGTGGGTCGTGACCGAGCTCCAGCTCGACGACCACGCCGCCTTCGCCGTACGCGGTGACCCGGGCTGGACGACGCAGGCGCAGTCGGTGAGCGACTTCCAGATCGTCCACGAGGTCGCGCACCAGCAGTGGGGGCAGCTGCGCTGCTCGTTCGGGCACGTGACGGTGCGCAACCAGGTCACCTCGTTCCTGCGCCGGCTGCCCGGCGGCGAGGTGCTCGGCGAGCACCCGCTCGACCTGCCGCCGCGGTCGCTCGCGACCAAGGCGGTGTGGTGGACGATGCCCGTCGAGGAGCTCGCGTCGGCGGGGGTCGACGAAGCCGGCATACCCGGGGCGGCCCACGCGGCGGAGCACGCGGCGATCGGCATGCTGCCCCTCTTCGCGACGGCCGACCGGTGGGACATCGGTGGCGTCTCCACGGCGCTGCACCCCGACACCGGGCTGCCCACGATCCTCATCTACGACGGGCACCCGGGCGGGGCCGGCTTCGCCGAACGCGGCTACCGCCGGGTGCGCGCGTGGCTGACGGCCACCCGCGAGGCCATCGCGTCGTGCGAGTGCGCCTCGGGCTGCCCGTCGTGCGTCCAGTCACCCAAGTGCGGCAACGGCAACGAGCCCCTCGACAAGGCCGGCGCCGTCGCGCTGCTCGACCTCACCCTGCGTCACGCGGGCGACTCCGGCGGCTCCGGAGACTCGGGCGAACCGGACAGTTCGGTCGGGCGGCGCAAGAACGTCGGTGGGCAGGCCTCTGAGCCACGCTGACGTTCGGCTCCCGGCCGGTGCGCCGGAAAAGTCGACCTTGCGGAAGCCTCCCCAAATGAGGCCCAGCGCGGTTATCGTCCTCCCACACGGGTGCAGCAGTCCGCCCATGCGCCGACTCGGGGAACACACCTCAGGAGAACCATGAATCGCCGATGGTTTGCTGCGCTCGCCGCAGTCCCTCTCGCCCTCAGCGTCGCCGGAACGGGAGCCGCCGAGGCCTCTCCCACGCCGGCGTCAGCCGTCCCGGCCGCCGCCGACACCGTGGACACCGACGGCGTCTACGTCGTCCAGATGGCCGACCTCCCGGTCATCGCCTACGACGGGTCGACCGCCGGCTACGCGGCGACGAAGCCGGCCAAGGGCAAGAAGATCGACGTCACGTCGCTGGCCGTGACCCGATGGGCCGACAACCTCAAGAGCAAGCACGGCAACGCGCTGCGAACCGTCGGCGCGACCTCACGTCTCTACGACTACGCCTACACGTACAACGGCTTCGCGGCCCGGCTCACCGGGACCCAGGCCAAGGCGCTGCGCTCCACCGCCGGGGTGCTGGCCGTCACCAAGCAGCAGACCTACACGATCGACACGTCGACGACGCCGGGCTTCCTCGGCCTCACCGACAAGGGCGGCCTCTGGGAGCAGCTCGGCGGCACCAAGGGCGCCGGCGAGGGCATCGTCATCGGCGACATCGACTCCGGCATCTGGCCCGAGTCGCTGTCGTTCGCCGACCGGGTCGATGCCAACGGCGTGCCGACCCGTGCCGCCACCGGCAAGCTCGCCTACCAGCAGATCCCGGGTTGGAACGCCAAGTGCCAGAACGGCGAGCAGTGGAACAACTCGCTGTGCAACCAGAAGCTCATCGGGGCCCGCTACTTCAACGAGGGCCAGGGCGGAAACGCCGGCATCGACCGTGACCGGCCGTGGGAGTTCAACTCGCCGCGCGACTACAACAGCCACGGCACCCACACGGCCAGCACCGCGGGCGGCAACTTCGGCGTCCCGGTGACGGGCAAGACGGCTCCGCTGGCCCCCAACGGCATCAGCGGCATGGCCCCGCGCGCGCGGATCTCGGTCTACAAGGCACTGTGGTCGACCCAGGCGGGCGACACGGCGAGCGGGTCGGGCTCCGACATCGTCGCGGCCATCGACCAGGCGGTCGCCGACGGTGTCGACGTCATCAACTTCTCGATCAGCGGCACGTCGACGAACTTCGCCGACCCGACCGAGATCGCGTTCCTCTTCGCCGCCGACGCGGGGATCTTCGTCTCCGCCTCGGCCGGCAACAGCGGCCCGTCGCTCTCCACCGTCGCGCACCCGTCCCCGTGGATCACGACCGTCGCAGCCGGCACGCACCCGCGCGCCAGCCTCGGTGACGTCACCCTCGGCAACGGCACCGTCATGACCGGCGCCTCCACCGCCACCCAGGACGTCAGTGGCACGCTCGTCCGCGCCCGCGACGTGGCTCGCGCCGGCGTGACCTCTGGCGTCGCAGCGCTCTGCCACTCGAGCGAGACGGGCGCCGGCAACGTGAACGACCTGGACCCCGCCAAGGTCGCCGGCAGGATCGTCGTGTGCGAGCGCGGCGGGAACGCCCGCGTCGACAAGAGCCTCGCGGTCAAGCAGGCCGGCGGAGTCGGCATGGTCCTCGTCAACGTGCCCCCGGCCATCGGCGGCACCCTCGCCGACTTCCACTCCGTTCCGTCCGTTCACCTCGAGAGCAACTTCTACGTCCCGCTCAACAACTACGTCCTCGGCGCGGGGGCGGGTGCGACGGCATCCATCCACGGCTACGTCGACACGAAGCAGCCGGCGCCGTTCACCGCGAGCTTCTCCTCGCGCGGTCCGATGCTCGCCGGTAGCGGCGACCTGCTCAAGCCGGACGTCATCGCGCCCGGCCAGGACATCCTGGCCGCCGTCTCGCCATCCACCGAGGGCGACAACTTCAACCTCGAGTCGGGCACGTCGATGTCTGCACCGCACGTCGCCGGCGTCGCAGCCCTGCTCAAGCAGCGTCACCCGGACTGGTCGCCGATGGCGATCAAGAGCGCGATGATGACGTCCGCCTACGACGTCCGCGACACCGTGGCCACGTCCACGAAGATCTTCCGACAGGGAGCAGGCCACATCCGGCCCAACTCCGCCGCCGACCCGGGCCTCGTCTACGACAACGGCTTCAAGGACTGGCTCGCCTTCCTCTGCGGCTCGTCGAGCGCCGTCGGGCCCAACACGTGCGGCGCCCTGAAGAAGGCGGGCTTCAAGACCGACCCGAGCGACTTCAACGTCGCCTCGATCGCCATCGGCGACCTCGCCGGCACGCAGACGGTGACCCGCAAGGTCACCAACGTCGGTTCGACCGCTGCCACCTACACGGCCTCGGTCACCGGGCTCGACGGGGTCACCGCAGAAGTGACGCCGGCGAAGCTCACCCTCGCCCCCGGCGGCAAGGGCACGTTCACGGTGAAGTTCACCAGGACGACCGCTCCCATCGGGTCGTACACCGGCGGCTTCCTGACGTGGTCGGACGGGACCCACGCGGTGCGATCGCCGCTCGTGGTCAAGCCGGTCGCCCTCGCGGCACCGGCTGAGGTCAAGGCCACGACCGCCGGAGCGAGCTACGACGTCACCTTCGGCTACGACGGTGCGTTCGCGGCGTCGCCGCGCGGCCTGGTCAAGGCGACGGAGACGCCCGGTTCGGTCGTCGACGACCCGACCGACGACATCGACACGGCTCCGGCCAGCAGCCTCTCGACGACGACGGTGACGGTCCCGGCCGACACGACGTACGCACGGTTCGCCCTGTTCGGGTCGAGCGGCGCCGGCGACGACCTCGACCTCTACGTCTACAGGGGTTCGACGCTCGTGGCCATCAGTGGCAACGGTGGCTCCGTCGAGGAGGCCAACCTCGTCAACCCCGAGCCCGGCGACTACAAGGTCGTCGTCCACGGGTTCGCCGTGACGGGCGCGACCGCGGCCTTCACGCTGAACCACTGGCTGCTCGGCTCCACCTCGGCCGGCAACATGAACGT
>JABFXB010000305.1 GCA_013361975.1 Dermatophilaceae bacterium | reverse complement strand
CCGCCATGCGGGCCGTGAGACGGCTAGCGTGGTGCGCTGAGGCACCGGGCAGAAGCGACGACAGGACGACGCCGAGCGGGAGGCTCCCCATGACGAGCACGACCACCTACGACCTCGTCGCGATGGGGCGCGTCGGCGTCGACCTCTACCCGCTCCAGCACGGTGTGCCGCTCGACGAGGTGCACACCTTCGAGAAGTTCCTCGGGGGCAGTGCCGCCAACGTCACCGTCGCCGCCGTCCGGCACGGCCGGCGCGCGGCACTCGTCAGCGCCGTCGCCGACGACGCCTTCGGCCGGTTCGTGCACCGTGAGCTGCTCCAGCTCGGCGTCGACGACGCCCACGTGCAGACCATCGGGGGCGGCCCGCCGACCCCGGTCACCTTCTGCGAGATCTTCCCGCCCGACAGCTTCCCGATCTGGTTCTACCGCTACCCCGTCGCGCCCGACCTGCTCATCACTGCGGAATCCCTTCCCCTGCAGGCGATTCGGCAGGCCCAGGCCCACTGGTCGACGGCCACCGGGCTCAGCCAGGAGCCGAGCCGGAGCGCGCACCACGCGGCGTGGGAGGAGCGCGGCCGGGCACCGCTCACCGTCCTCGACCTCGACTACCGGGCCGTGTTCTGGACCGACCGTGACAAGGCCCACAGGCAGGTCCGTGACGCGCTGGGCAAGGTCACCGTGGCCGTCGGCAACGTCGAGGAGTGCGAGGTCGCCACTGGCGAGTCCGACCCCGACCGGGCGGCCGACCGGCTGCTGGAGGCCGGCATCGAGCTCGCTGTCGTGAAGCTCGGTCCGCGTGGGGTGCTGGCGGTGACGCCCTCCGAGCGGGTGACGGTCGGGCCGTTCCCGGTACGCGTCGTCAACGGCCTCGGGGCGGGCGACGCCTTCGGTGGCGCGCTCGTGCACGGCCTGCTGGAGGGCTGGGACCTCGAGCGCACGCTGCACTTCGCCAACGTGGCCGGGGCCCTCGTGGCGGGCCGGTTCGAGTGCTCCACTGCGATGCCGACGACCGCCGAGGTCCAGGAGCTGCTCTCGGACGTCGAGGTGGCCGACGGCGCGTTCTGAGTTGACCGGCAGACGGCCTGCAAAGTGCGCCGGAATAGAGAAAACCCGCCCCTGCTGGTCTTGTCGCCGAACTCGGCCAGCAGGGGCGGGTGCCCTTTGACCCGGTGATCCGACAGGGGGAGGAGATCACCGAGTCGCACAGGAGCAACTCACGTGATCGACTATGAACGCCCATTCTTAAAGAACACTGGGAATGGCGTAGCAGTTGTCTCAGACTCGGGGCCGATCCCACTGCTGCAAGCGCGGTGCGACCCGTGAGTCGCCCCCGGGCACGGGGGTATGCAGCCCGTGTTGCGTCCACCGTTGCGTCGGGTGGGCGCGGGTCAGTCGGGAGGAGGAGCGCGTGCAGACCTTCGTGCCGTACGCGGACTTCTCCCGCTCCGCGGCGGTGCTCGACACCAAGCGGCTCGGCAAGCAGCGGGTCGAGGTCATCCAGATCGTGCGGGCCCTCACGGTGCCGGGATACGCCTGGGCGTCGCACCCCGCGGTGCTGATGTGGAAGGGCTACGAGGAGGCGCTGGGCTCGTACGGCCTCGCAATGTGCGACGAGTGGCTGGGTCGTGGGTTCGGCGACACGTGCGCGGCCACGATCAGGGCCGACCTCGCGAGCGCCGGCGTGAGCCGGCTGCGCAACTTCGAGACCTTGCGGGCCGATGGCTTGTTGCCCCCGTGGCTGGCCGATGAGGACGTGCAGCGCAGCCACCGGTCGGCCTTGGTGCGGAAGGACCCAGCCCAATACGCCGCCGTCTTCCCGGACGTGCCGCCCGACCTCCCGTACGTGTGGCCGGTGCGTTCGGAGGCGGTGCTGGAGCGGGAGCGCCGCCAGGCCGAGGCCGCCCGGCGCCGTGAGGAGCGGGCGCGCGAGAAGGCGCGTCGGGTCCGGAGCGCCGCGGGCCGCAAGGCGTGGGAGACCCGGCGCTCGCGCCGAGCGGCTCCATCCGACTGACCTCGTCGAGTGCTCACTTTCCGACGCGCCCTCATCGTCGAGTGCTCACTCTGGAGGCGTTGGAAAATGAGCACTCGACTTGTGGGGAGGGGGTTGGTTGCCGCTGGTATGGGCACGGACGGCATACGGCGGCGGGTCAGCGGGCGCCGACGACCATCCACGCGTCCCCGCGGGCACGCCAGCCGAGCACGGCCGCGCGGATGACCATGAACGCCGTGAAGGCGACCCAGAGCACGACGACGTCACGGCTGGGAGAGCCGCTCGGCCCCATGGTGCGAACGGCGAGGACGAACGGAAGGTACGCGAGGAACGTGACGGCCATGCCCCACGCGAGCCAGCTGCCGTCGCCGGCGCCGATGAGCACGCCGTCGAGCACGAACACGTAGCCGGCCACCGCCTGACCGAGCCCGACGACGACGAGGGCGGCGCCGAGGGCGTTGCGGACGGCCGGGTCGGTCGTGAAGAGGGGCGGGATGACCGAGTGCAGCGCCGCGAGGAGCAGTCCCAGGCCGAGGCCGCCCCACACGCCCCAGCGAACCATGGTGCCCATCGCGACGCGCACCCCCTCCCGGTCGCCCGCGCCCAGGGCGCGGCCGGTGATGGCCTGGCCGGCGATCGCGAGGGCGTCGAGTGCGAAGGCGAGGAACGACCACACCGTCATCGCGACCTGGTGGGCGGCGAGCGGCACGTCGCCCAGCGACGCGGCGACCCACGTGGTGACCAGCAGGGTGGCACGCAGCGCGAGGGTGCGCACGAGAAGGGGCATGCCGGTGCGCGCGGCCGCGAGGATGCGGCCCGGATGGGGGCG
>JABFXB010000260.1 GCA_013361975.1 Dermatophilaceae bacterium | reverse complement strand
GCCGACGTATGCCGCCCACCTCGCGAGGTGGGCGGCATACGTGCGTTCGGGGCCGGGTGCGGCAGGGCGGTCAGGTGGTGGGTGCCTTGAGCAGCAGGTACGTGGAGCCGCGCGCGGCGACCGTCCAGAACGTCTGGCGAACGAGCGACTCGGCGACGGGGAGGTCCTTGGGCACCAGCGCCCACCGGCAGCCGGTCTGGTCGAGGTAGTCGTCCCACCCGGTGGCGGCGTTCTGGAAGGTCATGTACGCCTCGACGTGCTTGACGGCATACACCTCGATGCGGCCGTCGATGGCGGGACGAACGTTCGGGTGCTTCCAGATGAGCCAGCCGCCGCTGCCGTAGTCGTTGCAGAGCACGGTGCCTGCGGGCAGGGCCGCGATCTGGCGGTCGAGGTCGTTGGGGCCCCAGCCGGGCTGGGCGGCGCGGCTCGGCGCGAGCTGTCCGGCGACGGCGAGGCCGGCGGCGGCGAGCCCGAGCGTGAGGACGACCTCACGCCGGGCGATGGGCTCGCGAGGCAGGCGGGCGACGCGGGCGATGGCCATGGCGGCCATCGGCGCGATGATCGCCGCGCCCACGGCGATCGTGCGGACGTAGAGCAGGGAGAAGCCGATCGCGAGGCCCACGAGCAGGATCTCGGTCACGGGGGTGCGCCGGCGCTCGCGAGACCAGATGAGGAGGGTGGCGACGGCCAGGAGCAGGAACGCGACGAAGTAGACGTCGGTCAGCGACGGCGCGCGCCACTCGGCGACGAAGTGCGTCGTCTCGCCGACGGCGAGGGGCGCCAGCAGCAGCCCCGGACCTACCGGCGTCACGGCGGCCGCCGCGAGCGATCCGAGCGGGACGAGGGCCAGGCGCAGCCAGGGCCGCCCGCGCACGGTGCGGTCGACGAAGAGTCCGACGAGGGCGACGACGCCGATCGCGACACCGACGAACCACATGCCGTGGCTGCAGGCCCACACCCACGTGAGCGGGACGAGCCACCAGCGCGGCCGGAGGTCGCTGCGCGTCGCCAGCCACGCGCCGGTGGTGACGGCAGCGAGGGCGAACGACACGAGGTGGGGACGCAGGGAGAGGCTGCCACTGAGGGCCACGGTCGCGACGACGAGCACGATGGCCGCGACGAGAAGCGGGGCCTGGCGGCGGACGACGACCCAGAGGCACAGGACGACCGCCGCGGCACCGAGCGGGAGCAGCCACGACACGCCGGCCAGGCCGAAGGCCTGCTGGGCCCAGCTCATGAGCAGCTCGGGCAGCCACTCGTGCAGGCGCCAGGGCTGGGTCGACATCGTGCTCCACGGGTCCGGTCCGCTGAACGACCACGTCTGCCGCAGGCGGTCCCCGGCCGCGATGTGCCAGAAGGTGTCGGGGTCGTCCACCGGCTTGACCGTGCGAAGGACGGTGAAGAGGACGACGAGTCCCGGCAGCAGCTGGCGCAGCAGCAGGGGCAGCGCGGAGCGCCGAACGGTGTCCGCGGGGCCGGAGCCGTCGTCGGTGGTGTCGTCGGTCGTCGCATCGGTCGTCGCATCGGTCGTCGCGGCGAGTTCGCTCGTGTCGCTCGTCACGGCCCGATCATCCCCTTTCGCGCAGACGGTTGGGGGGCTTTGGGGGGATTGCCGCGGTTGCCGGGGCGGCCCGGCAGCGGGCCGACTCCCTGCCGTCGTGGGAGGATTGCCGGACTCAACGACCACCTGGATCTCAGGGACCCTCCATGAACAAGCTCCTCCACGGTGCGCTCGCACTGGTGCTGTCCGTCTCGATCGCCGGCTGCTCCAAGTCGCTCGACCAGGGTGCGACGGCGACCTCCCCGACCGGTTCGTCGTCGAGCGCGACGACGCCCACCGTCTCCATGTCGACCGGCACGGCCGACGACGCAGGAACCGCGACGGCCTCGGCGACCCGGCCGCCCATCGACCAGTCCACCCCCGAGTCGGCGATGACGTCGTGGCTCGGCTCGATGGTCGCCGGTGACGGCGCCGCCGTGTGCTCGCTCATGGCGGCGGGCGGCAAGGCGATCCCGAGCATCCCCGGCGCGGCTGCCGCGTGCGGCAAGTCGATCACGCCGATGCTCGACCAGATCAAGGAGCTGGGCGGGGCCTTCCAGGGGCTGCAGATCAACGGGGCCACCGTCAAGGGCGACAACGCCACGTTCGAGAGCGTCACGACCGAGCCCGCGCTCGCGGCCGACGTCGTCGCCAGCTTCAAGGCGGTCAGGATCGCCGGCAAGTGGTACATCACGCAGGGCTGAGCCCACGAAGGCCCGTGACCGCCCGCGAACCGACCGGCGCGCTCACGATCCGGCACGCGCCGGCCCGCTGACCTGCGTGTGTGATGATTTGGTCAGGACATACGGGGCCGTGGTCCACGGACCCGGGAAGGAGTGTGTCGTGAAGGGTCGGGTTCTGGTCGTCGACGACGACCTCGCGCTCGCCGAGATGCTCGGGATCGTGCTGCGCAACGAGGGGCTGGAGGTCACGCACGTGGCCGACGGCTCCGAGGCCGTGGCCGCGTTCCGCGAGTCGCGGCCCGACCTCGTGCTCCTCGACGTCATGCTCCCCGGCCTCGACGGCATGGAGGTGTGCCGTCGCATCCGCGCCGAGAGCGGTGTCCCGATCGTCATGCTGACGGCGCGCACCGACACCGTCGACGTCGTCGTCGGACTCGAATCAGGCGCCGACGACTACGTGGTCAAGCCCTTCAAGCCGCAGGAGCTCATCGCGCGCGTGCGTGCCCGGCTGCGCCGCGGCGACGAGCCGGCCCCCGAGAAGCTCGCCATCGGCGACCTCGAGATCGACGTCGCAGGCCACTCGGTGAAGCGCGACGGCCAGGCCCTGTCGCTCACGCCGCTCGAGTTCGACCTGCTCGTGGCGCTCGCCCGCAAGCCGTGGCAGGTCTTCACCCGCGAGGTCCTGCTCGAGCAGGTCTGGGGCTACCGCCACGCCGGCGACACGCGCCTCGTCAACGTCCACGTGCAGAGACTGCGCTCGAAGATCGAGCACGACCCCGAGCGGCCCGAGATCGTCGTGACGGTCCGCGGCGTCGGGTACAAGGCCGGCCCCTCCTGAGATGAGTGAGCGCGCGGCCACCAGCGGACTCGCGGGCCTCGCCTCGCGGGCCGGATCGACGCTGCGCGGCTGGTGGCAGCGCGTCCTCCACCTGTGGCGCGCGTCCCTCGGCTTCCGCGTCGTCGTCGTGACGATGCTGCTGGGCATCCTGGTCCTCACCGCGGTGGGAACCTACCTCTACGGCTCCATCGCGCAGAACCTCGTCGACAGCCGGCAGCGCATCGCGGCCGAGGACAGCCTGCGTGACGCCCAGGACGCCCAGGACAAGTTCGACTCCACCGACCAGACCGACACCGAGGCGAAGCTAACGCAGTTCGCCACGACCCTCGTCAACTCCTACCGGCGCGACGCCGGCAACGAGACGCGCTACGTCGTGCTGACCCGCTCCGACGACAACACCTCGCCGTTCAACGTCAGGTCCATCGAGAGCGGCAGCGTCGGCCTGCGCTTCATCCCCGACGAGCTGCGCCGCCAGGTGGCGGCCCGCAGCGACCGCCAGCACCTGCAGGTGGCGACCATCAACGAGGGCAACGACAGCATCTCGGCGGTCATCGTCGGGCAGACGGTCGTGCTCCCCGTCGCGGGCAACTACGGCCTCTACTTCATCTACCCGATGGACCGCGAGCGCGAGATCATCAGCTCGATCGGCAACACCTTCCTCGTCGGCGGCTTCGCGCTGATCGTGCTCATCGGAGCCATCGCGTTCGTCGTCACCCGCCTCGTGGCCGACCCGGTGCGCCGGGCGGCAGCGGTCGCCGAGCGGTTCGCCGAGGGCAACCTCAACGAGCGCATGCGGGCCAAGGGAGAGGACGACCTCGCGCGGCTCGGCAACTCGTTCAACGGCATGGCGGCCTCGATCCAGCAGCAGATCGCGCAGCTGGAGAACCTCTCGCGCGTGCAGCAGCGGTTCGTCTCCGACGTCTCGCACGAGCTGCGTACGCCGCTGACGACCATCCGCATGGCCGGTGACCTCATCCACGACTCGCGTGGCGACTTCGAGCCGACCGTCGCTCGCTCGGCCGAGCTGCTGCGTGGTGAGCTCGACCGGTTCGAGTCCCTGCTGAGCGACCTGCTCGAGATCTCGCGCTTCGACGCGGGCGCCGCGGTGCTCGAGGTGGAGGCGAGCGACCTGCGAGCATGCGTCGAGCGCGCCGTGGACGCGCACCGCACCCTCGCCGCCCGCAAGGGCACGCGGCTCGTGGTCAGCTCGCCGGCTGCGCCGGTCGTCGCCGACATGGACTCCCGACGCATCGAGCGCATCCTGCGCAACCTCGTCTCCAACGCCATCGAGCACGGTGAGGGCAAGCCGGTCGAGGTGACGATCGGCTACAACGACACCGCCGTCGCAGTGACCGTGCGCGACCACGGCGTGGGCCTGCGACCCGGCGAGGCGGCGCTCGTGTTCACCCGGTTCTGGCGCGCCGACCCCGCGCGAGCACGCACCACCGGTGGCACCGGCCTGGGCCTCGCCATCGCCCTGGAGGATGCGCGCCTGCACGCCGGCCGGCTGGAGGCGTGGGGGGCGCGTGGCGAGGGCTCCTGCTTCCGGCTCACGCTCCCGCGCAAGGCCGAGGCGACGATCACGAGCTCACCCCTGCCGCTGAGCCCGCTCGCCGCCGAGGCGGCTCGCGCCGCCAGGGCTGCAGCCTCGTCCGGCGCCGCCGACGACGACACCCTGCGGCTGCGACGCATCACCGTGGAGCGCTCCCCGTGAGACGCCGCGCGCTCGTCGCCGTGCTGGCGACGGCCGTCGCCCTCCTCGCGGGATGCGGCGGCCTGCCGACCACGGGCCCCGTGGTCGAGGGCCGGGTGCTCGGCGACGTCGTCAACGAGCCGGTGCGCGTGGTCGCGGTCGGGCCCGTGGACGGCGCCAGCCAGGAGGCCGTGGTGCGCGGCTTCCTCAGGGCGGGGGAAGACGCCGACGAGACCCACGCCACCGGCAAGAGCTTCCTCGCCCCCCAGTCGGTCGACCTCTGGCGCTGGTCCAGCGCCGACGTGGTCGTCTACGACGGGGACCTGTCGTTCCGACAGGTCGACGAGGACTCCGTCGAGGTCAGCGCCTCCGTGCTGGCCAGGGTGAGCCCGGACGGGCGCTACGTCGAGCAGCCACCGGGCGTGCGCGAGCGGCTCAGGCTCGGGATGGTGAAGGTCGGCGGCGAGTGGCGGATCGAGCTGCCCACCAGCGGGTTCGGTCTGTGGCTCGACATCGACCAGTTCAACCGGGTCTTCGCCAACAGGTTCGTCTACTACCTCAGCCCGACGGGCCGTGCACTCGTGCCGGACTCCCGTTGGTTCCCCAACGGCTCCCGTCTCGCGACGACCCTCGCGCGAGCGCAGCTGAGTGCCGCGCCGCCCTACCTGGACGGGGCCGTGACCACTGGGGTTCCCGCCGGCACGAGCCTCGCCGTCAACGCCGTCCCGGTGTCCAACGGCCGCGCCTCGGTCAACCTGAGCAGCCAGGCGCTCTCGGCCGACCCGGCGAGCCGCGCCGCGATGTGGGCCCAGCTGACCAAGACCCTCAGCCAGGTCGCGTCGGTGGGGTCGGTCTCCCTGTCGGTCGACAGCACGCCGCTCGAGCTGCCCGGAGGCGTCACGTCCGTGAGCTCGGCCGCCGAGCTCGGCTACGAGGTGGTGTCCAAGCCCGCGCTCGACACGGCGCTGCTGCGACGCGGCGACACGATCCGGCGCATCGACCCGCGCTACGTGCCCGACACCCAGGCGGCCAAGCGTCCGGACCTCAAGGCCAAGGACATCGACGTGGGCCGCATCCCCGACACCTGGCGCGACCTTGCGCTGTCGGGTGACGGCAAGCAGGTCGCCGCGGTCTCGGCCAACAGGAACGACCTGTCGATCTGGCGGGCCACCGAGCCGACCCGGGCGGTGCCGCCGTTCGCGACGTCCCTGAGCCGGCCGGTCTACGACGCCGAGGGCTATCTCTGGATCGCGGGGATGGACGAGTCGGGGGCCGACCGGGTCTTCGTGCTCGACGCCGTGTCGAGCGACCCGAAGGCAGCCCCGAAGCCGGTCGCCACGCCGTGGCTCAAGGACCGCCGGGTCAAGCGCCTGTCCATGTCGGCCGACGGGACCCGCCTGCTGATCGTCACGACCGACCGCAACGGCATCGACGAGCAGGTGGGTCTGAGCGGCGTCGTGAGGGCATCGAACGGCGAGCCGGAGTCCGTGACCGCCCCCCTGCGCCAGGCTCAGTCCCTGACCCGCATCCAGGACGTCACCTGGCTCGACCCGACGAGCTACGCGCTGCTCGGCCAGCTGCGGCCGGGCGACCCGATGCGGCCCTGGCTCGCCACGATCGGTTCCGGGGTGGACGGCGCGCGTCGCGAGGCGGGGCGCCTCAACGCGGTGCCGGGTGCGGTGACCATCACGTCGGTCGGCGGTCCCCGCGGCATCATCATCGTCACGAGCGACGACCGGGTGCTTGCTCGAGCGGGGTCGAACTGGCCGCCCATCGAGCAGGGCAGTGACGTCCTGGTCCCCGGCGGCTGAGCCCGGCACGACCCGTCCCGCACCCTAGCCTGACACGGCCACGGCTCGGAACCCGTTGCGCGCCGACGAGCCTGGGTCGTCCACATCCCCTCGCGCTCGCGATGCGCTGTCCCCAGGGCCGGGCGTGTCGCCTCGGGCCCGGCGACGATCCGCTTGGCTGGTGGGACGAGCAGCTGCGAGGAGAAGGGTCTCGGGATGGGTGCCGGCAGGGCGGTGGAGCGGGTGCGTCAGGTTCGTGACCTGGTTGGGCGGCAGGTCGGGCGGCAGGTCGGTGTCCTGCGGGGGAGCGAGCTGCTCGACCTCGTGCTCCCGCGCGAGTGCGGCGGCTGCCTGCGGCCCGGCGAGGAGTGGTGTGCGCGTTGTGCCCGCGCCCTGGCGGCACTTGCCTTCGTCGATCCCGGCGACACGCCGGGACACATCGGGGGTGCCCCCTGGGTGGTGCCGCACCGCGCGCCCGGCGGGATGCCACCCGTGTACGCGTGGGGCATCTACGCAGACCCCCTCCGGGCTGTCATGTCCGCCTGGAAGGACGGAGGCCGACGCGACCTCGTCCGTGTCCTCGAGCCGCTGCTCACGGCGTCCGTCGTGGGCGCCCTCGAGGGGCTGGGATGGGTCGACGGCGGGGTGCTCGTCGTGCCGGCACCGTCGTCCCGGCGTGCCCGGCGGCAACGCGGCGACACGCCGATGGAGGACCTCTGCCTGGCGGCCGCCACGAGCGTCGGCCGTGGCCAGGAGGCCGGATCCGAGCCGGGCGCAGACGTCGGGTCCGACATGGCGCTCCGGGTCGCTCCGGCCCTTCGGCACGTGCGTCGAGTCGAGGACCAGTCGGGCTTGGGCACGGCAGCGCGCCGCGGCAACCTGACAGGTGCGCTTTCAGTGAAGCCCCTGTGGCACAACGTCGTTCGGGGTCGAAGGTGTCTGCTGGTCGACGACGTGGTGACGACGGGGGCGACGCTCGCCGAGGCCGCGAGGGCTCTGCGAGAGGCCGGCGCCGGCCCTGTCGTGGGTGCCACGATCGCCGCGACCCAGCGCACCCGCGGCTGAGCCCGGACTCCCGTGACGGGGTGTCGAGCGCCTGCCGGGGCGAGCGGAATGTGATGTTCCCGCAGGTTCCGACGGATGGCTTCCCAGTGGACGCGAGGCCCAAGTAGTGTCGGAGTCATGGACCCCCGTCCCCATGGGAGCGGCCTTCCGGTCGACTCCGCGGGACGTGATCGACCGGAAGAGGTGGTGCCGCGTTGACCGCGGGCCTGTCCTAGGTGACCAGAGGCCCGGACCACTCTCACTGCCGCCGCACGAAGAAGACGTGCGCGATCAAGGAGGAACTGTGGAGATCGTCGTCACTGGACGTCATGTCCAGATCCCCGACCGATTCCGTGAGCAGCTCGACGAGCGACTGGCCAAGGTCCAGGCGCTCGCCCCAAAGGTGCACCGTGTCGACGTCGTCGTCACCCACGAGCGAGTTGCCCGCGGGTCCGAGAAGGTCGAGATCACCTGCCACGCAAAGGGACCCGTGATCCGGGCGGAGGCTTGTCTCGACGACAAGTACGCCGCCCTCGACGCGGCCGTGGACAAGCTCATGGAACGTCTGAGGCGGGTGCACGACAAGCGGCGGGTCAGCCGCGGACGACGGATCCCCGAGTCGGTCGCGCAGGCGACCGCCCGCATCGACGCGTCGGCCAACGGCACGCGTCCGGCCGAGGCCGACACGACACCCGGCGAGGGCGGTGTCGACGACCTCGAGCGCTTCGGAGCCCTCGGCAACTCGCCCATCGAGGTGCGCGAGAAGATCCACACCGCGGCGCCCATGTCCCTCGAGGACGCCGTGAACCAGATGGAGCTCGTGGGCCACGACTTCTTCCTCTTCCACGACGCCGACACCGATCGCCCGAGCGTGGTCTACCGGCGCCGCGGATGGAGCTACGGGGTGCTGCACCTCGAGACCGACATCGACGTCGCCGCGACGGGCTGACCGTCCGCCGCCGCAGGCTCGCGTCGAGGCGTCCCCGTCCAGGGGGCGCCTCGACCCGTCTGCGCCGCCGTCGGCGCGAGACGTCCGGTGGTGTCGTGCACCTCGTCGGGCGCGCTGTCGGGGGTCTTTGACAAACTGACCGGGTGAACCCGCCGCCTGACGTCATCCGCGTCCTCATCGTCGACGACCACGCGCTCTACCGCCGGGGGCTGCAGACCGTCCTCGACACGGAGGACGGCATCGAGATCGTCGGTGAGGCGGCTGACGGTGTCGAGGCCGTCGACCAGGCGGAGGAGAAACTGCCCGACGTCATCGTCATGGATGTCGGCATGCCCAAGCGCGGCGGCATCGACGCGTGCCGCGTCATCAAGCAGCGCGTGCCGTCGGCCCGCATCCTCATGCTGACGAGCTCCGACGACGAAGCCAACCTCTTCGAGGCGGTCCGGGCCGGCGCCAACGGCTACCTGCTCAAGGACGTCCCTCCCGAGGAGGTCGCTGCCGGCATACGCGGCGTGTTCCACGGGCAGTCGCTCATCTCGCCGCTGATGGCCTCCAAGCTGCTGCTCGAGTTCGCGCAGATCAGCCAGCGCGAGACGGTCCCGGCGCCCACGCCGGGGCTCGAGCTGCCTCGCCTCACCGACCGTGAGCTCGAGATCCTCAGGCTCGTCGCGCGCGGCAAGCTCAACCGCGAGATCGCCGGTGAGCTGTTCATCTCCGAGAACACGGTGCGCAACCACATCCGCAACATCCTCGACAAGCTGCAGATGCACTCGCGCATGGAGGCGGCCATGTATGCCGTCCGCCAGCGCCTCATCGACCCCGAGGAGTGAGCCCGGTGCAGGCAGGCGAGGTGATCGCGTGACCCTGGCCACGCGCGCGATGTCGCGTGCCCAGGCGCGCCGTGTCGCCATCGCGGCCCAGGGCTTCCTCGACCCGCGGCCGGCCCCCTTCACGGCGACGATGCGGCACGTCCAGCGGGTGGTCGACCGCGTCGGCGTCATCCAGATCGACAGCGTCAACGTGCTGACCCGCAGCCAGTACCTCCCCCTGTTCGCCCGGCTGGGCCCCTACGACACCACGCTGCTCGACCGGGCGCGAGACCGCGCGCCGCGCCGCCTCGTCGAGTACTGGGCCCACGAGGCCAGCCTGGTGCCGCCCTCGACCTGGCCGCTGCTCGACTTCCGCATGCGTGCCGCCGCCGAGAAGGCCTGGGGCGGGATGCGCCGCATCCTCCAGGAACGGCCCGACTTCGTCGACGTCGTCCAGGCCGAGGTCGAGGCGCGCGGGCCGATGACTGCGCGCGAGGTCGAGGTCGCTCTCGAGCACGACCAGCCGCGCAGCACCGACCACTGGGGCTGGAACTGGTCCGAGGTCAAGCAGGCCCTCGAGTACCTCTTCTGGGCCGGCCGCATCAGCTCCGCCGGGCGCACCAGCCAGTTCGAGCGGCGCTACGCCGCCCTGTCGGCCACCGCCCCGCCGGCCCTGCACTCGGCCTGGACCCACCGCCCCGGCGAGGAGGCCGACCCCGACCGTTTCGTCGAGCTGGTGCGCATCGCCGCCCGGGCGCACGGTGTCGGCACGGAGCTGTGCCTGGCCGACTACTTCCGCATCCGGCGCGAGGACGCCCGGCCGGCGATCGCCAGGCTCGTGGCCCAGGGCGAGCTGGTGCCTGTCACGGTGCCGGGCTGGAAACCGGCCTGGCTGCACGCCGACGCCCGCCTGCCGCGGCGGGCCCATGCCGAGGCGCTGCTCAGCCCCTTCGACTCCCTGGTCTGGCAGCGCGAGCGCATCCACGCGCTGTGGGACTTCCACTACCGCATCGAGATCTACACCCCGGCGCACAAGCGCGTGCACGGCTACTACGTGCTGCCGTTCCTCTTCGGCGACGCGCTGGTGGCGCGCTGTGACCTCAAGGCCGACCGAGCGGCCGGCGTGCTGCGCTGCCACAGGGTCACCTGGGAGCCCGGTGCGCCCGCCGAGGCCCGGCCGGCGCTCGTGGCCAACCTCGAGACGATGGCCGACTGGCTGGGCCTCTCGCGCATCGACGTCGCTGCGGCCTGAACCTCGCACCGCCGGCCGTTGCCGATCCGGAACCCCGGTGCCGGCCGGTGCGTTGGTCGTTGCGTCGGGTAGGCGGCTAGCCTAGGCGGGTCCCGTGACCCATCACGGGCGATGGAGCCCGCCCACCGGGCGAGTCCACACGTTCAGTCGGGAGTGAGATCACCAGATGGCCGTCATCGAGAAGCTGCTTCGCGCCGGCGAAGGCCGGACCCTGAAGAAGCTCCAGGGCATCGCCAAGCAGGTCAATGCCCTCGAGGCCGACTTCGAGAAGCTCACCGACGAGGAGCTGCGCGACGAGACCAAGGGTTTCCGCGAGCGCCTCGACAACGGCGAGACCCTCGACATGCTCCTGCCCGAGGCGTTCGCCGCCGTGCGTGAGGCGAGCAAGCGCACCCTGGGCAAGCGTCACTTCGACGTCCAGATCATGGGTGGCGCCGCCCTGCACATGGGCAACGTGGCCGAGATGAAGACCGGTGAGGGCAAGACCCTCGTCGCAACCCTGCCGAGCTACCTCAACGCCCTGTCCGGCAAAGGCGTGCACGTCATCACCGTCAACGACTTCCTCGCCGAGTACCAGTCCGAGCTCATGGGCCGGGTGCACCGCGCCCTCGGCATGGAGACGGGGTGCATCCTCGCGTCCATGACGCCGGAGCAGCGTCGCGCCGAGTACGCGAAGGACATCACGTACGGCACCAACAACGAGTTCGGCTTCGACTACCTGCGCGACAACATGGCGTGGGACCCCGCCGAGCTCGTCCAGCGCGGCCACAACTTCTGCATCGTCGACGAGGTCGACTCGATCCTCATCGACGAGGCCCGCACGCCGCTCATCATCTCGGGCCCGGCCGACCTCGCGACGAAGTGGTACGTCGAGTTCGCCCGCATCGCGGCGCGCCTCAATCGCGGCGAGGACGGCCGCGGCGACTACGAGGTCGACGAGAAGAAGCGCACCGTCGGCGTGCTCGAGTCGGGCATCGCCCGAGTCGAGGACCTCCTCGGCATCGACAACCTCTACGACACCGTCAACACGCCGCTCATCGGCTACCTCAACAACTCCATCAAGGCCAAGGAGCTGTTCAAGAAGGACAAGGACTACGTCGTGATGAACGGCGAGATCCTCATCGTCGACGAGCACACCGGCCGCATGCTCCCCGGGCGCCGCTACAACGAGGGCATGCACCAGGCGATCGAGGCGAAGGAGGGCGTCGAGATCAAGAACGAGAACCAGACGCTCGCCACGATCACCCT
>JABFXB010000231.1 GCA_013361975.1 Dermatophilaceae bacterium | reverse complement strand
CGGCCCCGAGCCGCAGGCGGCGGCTCGGGGATGCTGGTGCGGCCGGGTCAGTCCCTCGTCGAGAAGGCGGCGTCGAACGCCGCCTCCGGCTTCTCGAAGTTGAGGGCCCGGACGTACTCGAGGGCGCCGGGCGCGCCCACGAGGCGGTCCATGCCGGCGTCCTCCCACTCGATGCTGATCGGGCCGTCGTAGCCGATCGCGTTGAGGGTGCGGAAGCAGTCCTCCCACGGCACGTCGCCGTGGCCCGTCGAGACGAAGTCCCAGCCGCGGCGCGGGTCACCCCACGGCAGGTGCGAGCCGAGACGACCGTTGCGGCCGTTGCCGATCCGCTTGCGGGTGTCCTTGCAGTCGACGTGGTAGATCCGGTCCTTGAAGTCCCAGATGAACGCGGCCGGGTCGAGGTCCTGCCACACCATGTGGCTCGGGTCCCAGTTGAGGCCGAACGCCTCGCGGTGCCCGATCGCCTCGAGCGTGGCGACGGTGCTCCAGTAGTCGTACGCGATCTCGCTCGGGTGCACCTCGTGCGCGAACTTGACGCCCACTTCGTCGAAGACGTCGAGGATCGGGTTCCAGCGGTCGGCGAAGTCGGCGTAGCCCGCCCGGATCACCTCGTCGCCGACCGGGGGGAACATCGCGACGTACTTCCAGATCGCCGAGCCGGTGAACCCGATGACGGTGTCGACGCCGAGCTTCGCGGCGGCGCGCGCCGTGTCGGCCATCCGCTCGGCCGCGCGCTTGCGCACGCCCTCGGGGTCGCCATCGCCCCACACCGCCGCCGGCAGGATGTCCTGGTGGCGCTGGTCGATGGGGTCGTCGCAGACGGCCTGGCCGACGAGGTGGTTCGAGATGGCCCAGACCTTCAGGCCGTGGCGCTCGAGGATCTCGTGGCGCCCCTCGACGTAGCCGTCCTCGGTGAGCGCGCGGTCGACCTCGAAGTGGTCGCCCCAGCACGCGATCTCGAGGCCGTCGTAGCCCCACTCCCCCGCGAGGCGGCACACCTCCTCGAAGGGCAGGTCGGCCCACTGTCCGGTGAAGAGGGTGATCGGTCGGGCCATCGTGGGTCTCCTTGCTGCTGTGGGTTGCTGCTGTGGGTTGCTGGCTGGTCGGGATTCGGCTGGTTCAGCGGGTGCTCGTCGCGGCGACGGCGACGCCGGCCGCCTCGAGCACGAGGTCGTGCACGTCGGCTGCCGCCACGCTCTCACGGCGCAGCGCAGCGTCGGAGGCGATGACGACGGGGGCGTCCTGCGGGTCCTCGGGCAGGCGCCCGTGGCTGCCGCGCACCCACCGCGGGTCGAGCGGCACGACGCTCATGGCGTACCGGAGCCCGAGCTTCTTGCGCACGAGGCTGAGCCCCGCACGCGCCTTCGCCGAGCGGTCGGCGGGGTCGAAGAAGAGCTCGGCCGGGTCGTAGCCGGGCTTGCGGTGGATCTCGACCCCGCGCGCGAAGTCGGGGGCCCGCTCGTCGTCGAGCCAGTAGTAGTAGGTGAACCACGCGCGGGGGTCGGCGACGAGGACGAGGTCGCCCGAGCGCTCGTGGTGGAGGCCGTATGCCGCCTGGCCGGCCCGGTCGAGCACCTGGTCGACGCCGGGGGTGGCCTCGAGCAGCGCGCGCACCGCGTCGAGCCGGTCGGCGTCGCGCACGTAGACGTGGGCGACCTGGTGGTCGGCGACGGCGAAGGCCTGCGACGCCCAGGGGTCGAGGTACTCCATACCGGCCTGGGTGTGCACCTCGAGCAGGCCGGCACGGCGCAGCACGCGGTTGACGTCGACGGGCTGGTCGACCGCGGTGATGCCGTACTCGCTGACGACGAGCACGCTGACGCCGAGGCGCTCGGCGTCGTCCAGGAGCGGCGCGAGCACGTCGTCGAGCTCACGCGCCGCGGCCCGGGCCTCGGGGGACTCGGGGCCGAACCGCTGCAGGTCGTAGTCGAGGTGCGGCACGTAGGCGAGCGTGAGGTCGTGCTCGGGGAGCAGCATCCGCGTCGCCTCGACGATCCAGCGCGACGAGGCGATCGAGGCCGTCGGTCCCCAGTACTGGAAGAGCGGGAAGGCCCCGAGCCGGTCGGTGAGCCGGTCGTGCAGGGCCGCCGGCCGCGTGTAGCAGTCGGGCGACTTGCGGCCGTCGGCGTGGTAGATCGGGCGCGGGGTGACGATCGAGTCGACGTCCATGCCCATCGCGTACCACCAGCAGACGTTCGCGACGCGGGCACCCGGGTG
This sequence comes from Dermatophilaceae bacterium, assembly GCA_013361975.1. Taxonomy (GTDB): domain Bacteria; phylum Actinomycetota; class Actinomycetes; order Actinomycetales; family Dermatophilaceae; genus Terrabacter. The sequence continues at coordinate 602 of JABFXB010000231.1, read as the reverse complement.
GGCGCGGCGCAGGGCGTCCCACACCTTCTCGCCCTCGACGAGGGCGTTGTGCTGGCGCCAGAGGAACACCTCGCCGAGGTCGCGGAAGTACCAGCCGTTGCCGACCGCGCCGTGGTCGGCGACTGGGCGGCCGGTGAGCATGGTCGACTGCACCGAGCAGGTGACGGCGGGCAGGACGGTCTCGAGCGACGACTGCCAGCCGGCGTCGGCGAGGCGCCGCAGCCGCGGCATGTCCGCGAGCGCGCGGGGCGTCAGGCCGACGACGTCGAGGAGCAGGACCTTGCTGGGCGTCGTGGTGGGCTGGTTCATGCGGTCTCCTTGAGGCCGAGGTCGATGAGGGTGTCACGGAGCCACGCGAGCTCGCCGGCGATGCTCGTGGCGAGGGCTGCGTCGTCGGTGGGGCGGACCGCCTCCGGCACGACGGACCACGTGTACGTCTCGACCTCGAGGTGGTCGGTGAGGGCGGTCGTGCCGCCGACGAGGACCGAGAGCGAGTCGCGCAGGGCCGACGTCGTCGCGGCCAGCGGCGGCTCCGGGGCGTGGCCGAGCGGCACGTGGAAGTGCACGCGCCACGGCTGCTCGACACCGCCCGGCGCGGGCTC
>JABFXB010000186.1 GCA_013361975.1 Dermatophilaceae bacterium | reverse complement strand
ACTCCGCCCGGGCGGAGAAGTGGGACCAGGCCCCCGCCCCTTCCACCCCGACTACTCCGCCCCGGCGAAGAACCAGGACGCGGAACCAGGACGCCGAACCAGCTGCGCACCCCAACACCCCGACTTCTCCACCGCGGCGGAGAACCGGGACCCGGAACGCACCTGCGCACCCCAACACCTCCGCCCGGGCGGAGAAATGCGAGCGCCAGACCCGGGCATCACCCCCGACAACTCTGCCCCCGCGGCGAAAAGGCGCTTTCCGGGCCGGGAGCTGGAGTGGCGGGTTGTGACGAAACGCCGGTTCGTGCGACGTCCACCGAGAATTATCTCGGAACCCCTTGTCAGGAGCGCGAACGTGGTCTACAACTGAATTACCAATCCGCTTCGGCGGAAAGGTTTCTGACTCACTTCGGTGAGACAGAATCGAAGGCCCGGGAACTCATACTTCCCGGGCCTTCACCTCTCTCACGGCGGCGTCGACACCGGTTCGGCGCGCCACGGCACTCGGCCCCGCGGCTCTCACACCCGCGGGGCTGATCTGCGTCCGGACGTGTGTCGATTTCGGCTGGCACCCACGACGCGGTTGAATGGGTGTCGGCCCTGCGGTGTGTGAGACCGCAGGGCCGCTGACGTTCCACACCGGCACCGCCCTAGGATCGAGAACCATGACGGAGCAGGGGAGCGTGCCCGAGGCGGCCGAGGACTTCGCCCACGTCGAGGACGGCTTCCAGCGGCTCTGGACACCGCACCGGATGGCCTACATCCTCGGCGACAAGCCGACCGAGGCGGCCGGCCACGGGTGCCCCTTCTGCTCCGCCCCGCACAAGCCCGACGCCGAGGGGTTGATCGTCCACCGCGGCGAGCACTGCTACGTCGTGATGAACCTCTTCCCCTACAACCCGGGTCACGTGCTCGTCTGCCCCTACCGGCACGTGTCGCTCTACGTCGACCTGACCGACGAGGAGACGACGGAGTTCACGGCACTGACCAAGCAGGCGATCCGCGCGCTGCAGGAAGCCTCCGAGCCCCACGGCTTCAACCTCGGCATGAACCAGGGCGCCGTGGCGGGGGCCGGCGTAGCGGCGCACCTGCACCAGCACGTCGTGCCCCGCTGGAGCGGCGACTCGAACTTCCTGCCGATCGTGGGGCAGACCAAGGCGCTGCCCGTCCTGCTCGAGGACACCCGCGCCCGTCTGGTCGCCGCCTGGCCCGCGGGCTGAGCCCCGGTCGTTACGCTGTTCCCACCATGCTCAACAGACTCCTGCGCGCGTCGATGACCCGGATCCTCGCACCGATCGCCCACCTGTTCCTCCGCCTCGGCATCAGCCCGGACATCGTCACGATCGTCGGAACCGTCGGAGTCTGCGTCGGGGCGCTGGCCTTCTTCCCCCGCGGCAACATCTGGATCGGCGTCCTCGTCATCACGGCGTTCGTCTTCTCCGACAACGTCGACGGCATCATGGCCCGTGAGTCGGGGCGTTCCAGCAAGTGGGGCGCCTACCTCGACTCGACGCTGGACCGCATCGGCGACAGCGCCATCTTCGGCGGTCTCGTGCTCTACTACGCCGGTCCCGGCGCCAACTTCTGGATGGCGGGGCTCGCGCTCGCCTGCCTCATCCTCGGCAGCGTCGTCTCCTACGCCAAGGCACGTGCCGAGGGGCTCGGCTACACCGCTGACGTCGGCATCGCCGAGCGCGCCGACCGCCTCGTGGCCGTGCTCGTCGCCGCATTCTTCGCCGACCTGTTCAGCTCGACGCTGCTGCTGGGAGTCGTCCTCGGCCTGCTGGCCGTCGCGAGCTTCGTCACGGTGCTCCAGCGCATGGTCACGGTGCGCCGCCAGGCCCTCGCCTCGGGCGAGGTCGGAGCGTGAGCTCCGTGATCCGCCGGGCCACCGACACCGTCAGCGTTCTCGGCTTCAAGGTCGGCTGGTCGGCCGTACGCGCCCTCCCGGAGTGGGCGGCATACGCCCTCTTCGACCGGGTGGCCGACCTGGCGGTGCGCCGCGGCGGCAAGGGCATCGAGCGCCTGCGCTCGAACTACCGACGCGTACGCCCCGAGCTGGGGGAGCACGAGCTCGACGAGCTCGTCGCGGCAGGGATGCGCTCCTACATGCGCTACTACTGCGAGGCGTTCCGCCTCCCGTCGCTGGGGCGTGGGCAGATCGACCGCGCCGTCGTCGTCAGGCGCTCCGACGAGGTCGCCGAGCTCTCCGCCCGCGGCGAGGCCGTGGTCGTCTTCGTCGGTCACCTCGGCAACTTCGACCTCGCGGCTGCCTGGTCGGCCGGCAACCTCATGCCGGTGACGACCGTCGCGGAGCGGCTGAAGCCCGAGGAGGTCTACCAGGAGTTCGTCGCCTTCCGGCGCTCGATCGACATGGACATCATCCCGCTCACCGGCGGCGACGACCCCTTCCAGGGACTGCTCACGGCGGCGCGCGGCGGGGGCCGGCTCATCGCCCTGGCCTCTGACCGCGACCTCACCAACGGCGGCGTCGAGGTCGACCTGCTCGGCCACCGGGCCCGCATGGCCAAGGGCCCGGCCGTCCTCTCGCTCATGACCGGCGCCCCGCTCTACGCCGCCCGCATCTGGTACGAGAAGGCGCCCCGCGGCGAGGGCCTCGGCGGGCACCGCACGGTCATCGAGTTCAGCGACCGGCTCGTCCCGCGCGTCCAGGGCCCGACGGCGGCGAAGGCGGCCGACCTCATCCAGCAGTGCGCCGACCACCTCGCCGTCACGATCCGCGAGCACACGTCGAGCTGGCACATGCTGCAGCGCGTCTTCGTCGACGACCTCGACCCCGCGAAGGACCCCGTGCACGAC
>JABFXB010000466.1 GCA_013361975.1 Dermatophilaceae bacterium | reverse complement strand
GCGGGGGTCTGCGAGGCGGCGTACGCGATGCAGTCGTCGACCAGGCGGGGGTCACCGTCCTCGATGGCCTCCGCGAGGCCGAGGGCGGCGACGGCATACGTCTCGACGTCGGCGGCGAACGCGTCGACGAGCCCGCGCAGGTAGTCGCTGGACGTCGTCGCTGCAGTCGCCCAGACCGCGACCGGGCCGCCTGCTGCCGCGGCCGGGCGGATGGCCGGCACGGTGCCGACGACCGGCACGGCCGGCTCGAGCTCGGCCCGCAGGACGTCGAGACCGTGCACCGAGGCGGTGTTGCAGGCGACGACGATCGCTTCGGGGGCGTACGGGAGGGTCGCCCGGGCGGACGCGAGGATGAGCCGCTGGACGTCCTCGGGAGTGCGCGGACCGTACGGCATGTTGTCGGGGTCGAGCGAGAGCACGAGCCCGAGGTCGGGTCGCAGCGAGTGCAGCGCGTCGGCGTACCCGAGGAGCCCGAGCCCGCTGTCGACGAAGGCAACTCGCCTCGTCGATGCTCGGGACTCGGAGCGGGGCTCTCCTGGTGGCACCGAGCCGGTGACGACCTCCATCAGTTCATCGAGGGGTCGTCGGGGAAGCTCGCGACGTAGGCGAGGCTGTCTCGCTGGCGGCGCAGCACCTCGCGCCAGAGGGTCCCTGGGTGCGAGGTGAATGCGTCGCGCACCTCGGCGTCGACGACGTACCAGTCGCCGCGGGCGATCTCGTTCTCCAGCTGCCCGGACTCCCAGCCGGAGTAGCCGGCGAAGATGCGCAGGCCGGCCAGCTCCGCCTCGACGACGGGCGTCGGCACGTCGAGGTCGACGAGGCCGATGGACCCGAAGAGGCGCTTCACGCCGAGCGGCTCGGGCTCGTCGCCCGGCACGGTGACGAGCCCCAGTGCCGACGACGTCGACACGGGGCCGCCCTGGAAGAGCACGTGCGGAGCGGTGACGACACGCTGCCAGCCGGGCAGGACCGAGTCGACCTCGGCCGACAGCGGCTTGTTGAGCACGACGCCCTGCGCCCCGTCGTCGTCGTGGTGGAGCATGAGGATGACGGACCGGTGGAAGACGTCACCCTCGACCGAGGGTGTCGCCACGAGCAGGCGGCCGGTGTGGAACGTCGAGCTCACGGAGCACAGCCTTCCACACCGGCGACCACTCAGAAGCGAGCCCCGCGACGACCACCGCGCTCGTCGTCGCCCCAGCGCGAGACCAGGCCGTCGCCGCGGTCACCGCGACGACCCCGACGGTCGTCGCGGCCACCACCGTGGTGCGGGCGGAAGCCGCCGCGCGAGCCCTGGCGCGGGCCGCGGGGACCAGCCAGACCCCGACGGTGGTGCTTGGGCCCGGCGATGAGGCGCTGGAACTCGACCTCCGCGATGGCGACACCGCTCGGAGTCGTGGCGCCGGTCGCGGCGATGATCGCGTCGCCGGGCGTGGCACGCACGGGCGAGATCTCGAGGCCGGCCTCCTTGAGCTGGCGCTCCATCGTCCTGCGCTGGTGCGGCAGGGCGAGGGTCACGACGGTCCCCCTGTCACCGGCGCGGGCCGTGCGACCGGAGCGGTGCAGGTAGTCCTTGTGGTCGGCCGGGGGGTCGACCTGGAGCACGACCGACACGTCGTCGACGTGGATGCCGCGGGCCGCGACGTCGGTGGCGACGAGCACGGGCAGCGTGCCGTCACGGAAGGCGCCGAGCACGCGGTTGCGCTGGCCCTGGTTGAGGCCGCCGTGAAGCGCCGCCGCCATGACGCCCTGCTCGCGCAGCTGCAGCGCGATGCGGTCGGCACCGAGCTTGGTGCGGCAGAACACGACGGTGCGGCCCTCGCGGTTGGCGACCTCGGCCGTGATGACCTTCTTGTGCTGCGGGTCGATGAGGAGCACGTGGTGCTCCATCGTCTCGACCGAGGCGGTCGCATCGTCGGTCGAGTGCACGACGGGCTCGTCGAGGTACTTCGCGACGAGGTCGTCGATGCCGCGGTCCAGGGTCGCCGAGAAGAGCAGGCGCTGGCCGTCGGAGGGGATCTTGTCGAGCGTCGTCGTGATCTCCGCCATGAAGCCCATCTCGGCCATGTGGTCGGCCTCGTCGAGCACGGTGATGGCGATGTCGTCCATCTCGACGGCGCCGCGCTCGAGCAGGTCGTTGAGGCGACCCGGGGTCGCGATGAGGATGTCGATGCCCTTGTTGAGGGCGTTGATCTGGGTCGTGTAGCTGAGCCCACCGGCGACGAGCTTGTGGCGCAGGCCCACGACGTGCACGAGGGGCTCGAGCGCGTCGGAGATCTGCATCGCGAGCTCACGCGTCGGCGTCAGGATCAGCGCGTGCGGTCGCCGCGGACGGCGCGTCGCCCCGGCCTCGAGCAGGCGCGTGATGACCGGCAGGCCGAACGCGAGCGTCTTGCCCGAGCCGGTCTGGCCGCGGCCGAGGACGTCCTTGCCGGCCAGGGCGTCGGGGATGGTCGCCGCCTGGATGGGGAAGGGCGTCGTGATGCCGTCGCGGGCGAGGCGCTCGACGACGCGCTCGGGCAGTCCGAGTGCGGCGAAGCCGTTGTCGGCGGCGATCTCGACGGGCCCGTCCGAGACGGACTTGCGCGTCGCCTTGGTCCAGGTGTCGGCATCCATGCGCTCGGCCTCGGCGTCCTCGAAGCTCACCGGAGCCCGGTCGAAGGAACGGTCGTCGAAGCGGTCGGCGCCACGGTCGAAACGCGGGCGGTCGAAACGTGGGCGGTCGAAGGACCTGCGGTCGTCGCGGTCGAAACGAGGCCGGTCGTCACGACGCTGGAAGCCCCGGTCACCACGGTCGTCGCGGTCGAAACGAGGCCGGTCG
>JABFXB010000273.1 GCA_013361975.1 Dermatophilaceae bacterium | reverse complement strand
CGGCGTCGACGAAGACGAGCCGGGTGCGCCGGTGAGCGCGGTCTGCCCCAACGGGCACACGTCCGAGGCCGAGGACTACTGCGACACCTGCGGCTCGCCCATCGACGCGGGCGCCCAGCCGGCAGCGACGCCCGGCCCCGCCGCGGCGGATCCGTCTGTCGCACAGGGTGCATCGCGCTCGTCGCTGGACCTCGACCCAGCCGGTATGCCGGCCGGCGCAGCGGGTGCGCCCGGCGAGGCCGCGCCGGCTCCGACGTCGCTCGAGTGCCCCAACTGCCACACCGAGAACCCCGACGGCGCCCTCTTCTGTGAGGCCTGCGGCTACGACTTCACGACCGGCGCCATGCCGCGCGACCCTGCGGCCGGGCCGGGCGACCTCGAGGACACCGCGCCCGACAACGAGCCGGTGGACGTCGAGGGCGCCGGCGCGAGTGCCACCGCCACGGGCACCACGGGTACCGCTGAGGCGACAGGCTCCTCGACGGAGACCGGTGCCGCCGGGAGCGCCGGGGCCGCGTTCGAGTGGCTCGCCGAGGTGTGGGTCGACCCCGACTGGTACCAGACCCAGGAGGCCGACGACCCCTGCCCGTCGCCCGGCCTCCCGACGATCATGCCCCTGCGCCACCGCAGCGTCCTGCTCGGCCGGGTGTCGACGAGCCGCAACACGCACCCGGAGATCGACCTGTCGTCCGACCCCGGTGTCAGCCGGCGCCACGCGCAGCTGACCACCGACGGCTCCCGCTGGTTCGTCGAGGACCTCGGCAGCTCGAACGGCACCTTCGTCGGACCCGCCTCCGGCCCCCTCCCCGACCGCGCGATCTCGGTCGGCCCGAAGACCGAGCTCGACGACGACGACCGTCTCTACGTCGGCGCGTGGACGCGCGTCGTGGTGCGTCGTGCCACGCCCGACGAGGTCGAGGCGTACGCCTGAGAGCCCGCCCGGCGGCATACGCAAGGGCACTTCGACCCGACAACCCAGTCGAGTGCCCACTTCCCAGCGCACGAAAGTGGGCACTCGACGTGACGGGATGCGTCGAGTGCCCACTTTCCAGCGCACGAACTTGCGCACTCGACTTGAACGTCACCTGAGGTCTGACGACATTTCGCCCGCGGCCCCCTAGGGTTGTGGTCTGTGAGCGACCGGTCCCTCCACACCGACGTCGACATTCCCCAGGTCATCGTCGTCACCGGCGTGATGGCAGCGGGCAAGTCGACCGTCTCCCAGCTCCTCGCGGAGCGCTTCACCCGTGCGGTGCACCTGCGTGGCGACGAGTTCCGTCGCGTCGTCGTGCGCGGTCGGGTCGACATGTCGCCCCACGGCGACCCCGAGGCCGAGCGGCAGCTAGCCCTGCGCCACCGCATCACCGCGCGCACCGCCGACACGTACGCCGAGGCCGGCTTCACCGTCGTCGTCCAGGACCTCTTCGTCGGCGCCAGCCTCAGGCCCTTCCTCGAGCAGGTCACCGCGCGACCCCTCAGCCTCGTCATGCTCGCTCCCGACGTCGGCACGGTCATGCGTCGCGAGTCCGAACGCACCAAGGTCGGCTACGGCGACCTGTGGTCGATCCGCGACTTCGACCTCAAGGTGCGCGCCGAGACACCGCACATCGGCCTGTGGCTCGACAGCTCGCAGCAGACCCCCGACGAGACCGTCACCGAGATCGTCGCCCGGCTGCCCGAGGCGAGGATCGCCTGAGATGTCGGCCCTGACGATCGGCGAGGTGGCCCAGCGCACGGGCGCGGCCACGTCGGCGCTTCGCTACTGGGAGGACCTCGGGCTGATCACGGCCGACCGCACGACCGGCAACCAGCGCCGCTACGAGCGCGCCACCATCCGCCGCGTCTCCTTCATCCGCGCCGCCCAGCGGGTGGGCCTGTCGCTCGACGAGATCGGCGCCGCGCTCCGGACGCTGCCCGAGCAGCGCACCCCGACGGCCCGCGACTGGGCGCGGCTCTCGCGGACGTGGCGCACCCGCCTCGACGACCAGATCCGACGCATCGAGAAGCTGCGCGACGACCTCGACGGCTGCATCGGCTGCGGCTGCCTCAGCCTGACGACCTGCGCCCTCAACAACGCCGCCGACTGGCAGGCGGACCTCGGACCGGGAGCCCACAAGCTCGAGGTCTGAGCTTGGCTCAGTCGCCGTGCGTGTCGGCCGGCACCGCGTTGTCGGGAGCCGGCACCCCCGGCCCCCCGGCCGGACCCGGGGCCCCGGCGCCGACACCCGCGAGCTCGGGCGGGGCGGGCGGCCCCGCCACCTCCTCGTCGAGGTCGGCGGCCGCCCCGGCGAACTGGGCGGCATACAGCTTGGCGTACGCACCGTCGCGCGCGAGCAGCTCGGAGTGCGAGCCCTGCTCGACGATGCGGCCGTCCTCCATGACGAGGATGAGGTCGGCGTCGCGGATCGTCGAGAGACGGTGCGCGATGACGAAGCTCGTGCGGTCGGAGCGCAGCGCCGCCATGGCCTGCTGGACGAGCAGCTCGGTGCGCGTGTCGACCGAGCTCGTCGCCTCGTCGAGGATGAGCAGCGCCGGGTCGGACAGGAACGCGCGGGCGATCGTGACGAGCTGCTTCTCGCCCGCCGAGATGTTGCTCGCCTCGTCGTCGAGCACCGTGTCGTAGCCGTCGGGCAGCGAGTGCACGAACCGGTCGACGTAGGTGGCCCGCGCCGCGGCGAGCACCTCCTCCTCGCTGGCGCCCGGTCGGCCGTACGCGATGTTGTCGCGGATCGTGCCACCGAAGAGCCACGTGTCCTGCAGCACCATGCCGATGCGCGAGCGCAGGTCGTGGCGCGTCAGGTCGCGGATGTCGACGCCGTCGAGG
>JABFXB010000152.1 GCA_013361975.1 Dermatophilaceae bacterium | reverse complement strand
GTCACCGACGAGTCGGTGGCGTCAGCGGCGCGCGACCACCTCGCCCGCACGCCCCTGCCACCCGGCATCACCTCGTGGGCCGTGGTGCCCGACACCGGGACCTCTGACGGGGCCACGGCGGTGGTGACTCTCCGGGGCACGGCCACCCTGCCCATGAGCGGGTGGGTCCTCGAGTCCCTCGGCGGCAGCGTGACGATCATCGTGACCTCGCGCGCCCGCGCCCCGCTGGGCTGAACGCAGGCGGCGGAAAACGGGCAGTTCTCGCAAAACGGCCGCAGTGCGGCGGGTCTGGCCGTAGCCTCCGTCTCGACGCCCGCGCCGTCCCAGCACGTCCAAGGCCGGCCGGTGCGGTGCGTCAGACAGGGAACCGTGGCGCCGTCCGCTGGGCGGCGCCACTGGCATGTGACGCGGCCGCCGAGCCGCACGGACGAAGGAAGCAGATGCACGCGTACGTCAAGAAGGCCGTCGTGGCGGCCACCGGCCTCGGCCTCGCCGTGGCAGCCCCCATCGCCGCAGCGAGCTCCGCCCAGGCCCTGCCGGCGATCATGATCTACAAGGTCCAGTACAACTCGCCAGGGTCCGACACCGGCAGCAACACGAGCCTCAACGCGGAGTACGTCGTCCTCAAGAACACGACGCGGACGAACCGCTCGATCACCGGCTGGACGCTGCGCGACAAGACGGGCTACACGTTCAAGTTCCCGGCTTTCACGCTCAAGGCCGGCGCCACCGTGACGATCCACACCGGCCGCGGCACGGCCACGGCGACGAACCGCTACTACAACTACACGTGGTACGTCTGGAACAACTCCGGCGACACGGCATACCTCAGGACCGCCGCGGGCACGACGGTCGACACCTGCTCGTGGGGCAGCTCCGGCAGCGCCAAGTACTGCTGACGACACACGGCCACGCGCGAAGGCCCACCCCCGGCGGGGTGGGCCTTCGTCGTCCTTCTCAGGCCGCCGGGTCCGTCGGAAGAACCTGAATGGTCAAGAGATCGTCAAAAATGCCTCAGGCTCGGACGAAGTCGATAATTTGGGCAAACAGCGTCAATCCTCTCGGCGCACGCGGCCTCCACGAGCAGGAGCACGTACATGAAGCGGATCGTCCTCGTCGCACTCGCGACAGCCGGAGCAGCGGGCATCGCCCTCGGCGCGGCCGCCCCCTCGCAGGCCGCGAAGCCCGCCCCCTCGGCGGCCACGGCGGCATACCTCGGCCGGTGGGCCACCCAGGCGGTGGTCTACGACTCGACCGGAGGCGGCAACTGGTTCCGCATCGCCGAGGCGGTGAGCGAGTGGCGCACGTCGGGGTGGAACGTCGTCACGACGAGCGACCCCGCCCAGGCGAACATCACCGTCGTGGCGGCGGACTCCTCGATCTTCGGGGCGGTCGGCGACGCGAGCCCGTCGAGCAGCGGCGGCATCATCACGTCGTGCGTCGTCCACCTGTCTCCCTCGTGGGCGACGCTCAAGGGCGGCCAGCAGCTGGCCATCCACGAGCTCGGCCACTGCGGCGGGCTGCCCCACTCGAGCTCGAGCAAGAGCGCGATGTTCGCCTACACCAGCTCGTCGTCGACCCTGTCGAGCCCGACCAAGGACGACCTGAGGTGGATGGGCGCCAACTACCAGTAGCCCGGGGTCGTACGCCGTCAGTGCGTGACGCGGTCAGCGCCGTCAGGTAGGCGCCCGGCGCCCGGTGGGTCAGGTCGGCTCACGCTTTGAGGAACGTCAGCACGGCGTCCTCCCACCGGCCCCTGTCCGCGTTCCACGACTCCGCGTGCATCGCCCTGGGGAACTCGACGACGGTGACGAGGTCGGGCCGGGCGTCGCGCAGCTGTCGCGGGACGGACGGCGGCACGGTCGGGTCCGCGGACCCCTGCGTCACGAGGGCCGGCACGACCAGAGCAGCGTCCCGGGCACCGCGAGACCGCCGGGCAGCGCCTCGCGCGCACCCCACGCGACGACCTGGTCCAGGGAGAGCACGGGGCAGTCGAGGACCATGCGCGACACGGCCGAACGACGGGCGGACTGCTCGAGGAAGGCGGCGACGACGGCGCCTCCCATCGACTGGCCGGCGAGCACGACGCGCGTGGCGCCGTGCGCCTGCACCCACGCGACGGCAGCGTCGAGGTCGCGCCACTCGGTCGCGCCGTACTGCAGTCGGCCCGAGGGGTCGGCCGGCGCCCCGGCGTCGTTGCGGCAGCTGATGACGAGCACGGGCAGGCCGGCACGGTGCGCGGTCTGGGCGAAGCGGAGGCCGTCGAGACGCGTCCCGTTCTGGCCGTGCACGAAGACGGCCGCGGTGCCGGCGGCGGTGCCGCCACCCCCGTCGGCCTCGGCGTCCGCGGCGACCCACCAGGCCGGCATACCGGCGACGGTGACCTCGCGGAGGGTGAGGCCGAGCTCCTTCGCGGGGTCGGCGATGAAGTACGCGCGCTCCACCGCAGCGCCCGCGCCCGGCTTCGGCGCCACCCCCGTCACCACCTCGAGGGTGCGGGTGACGGAGCCGTCGGCGTTGACGGTGGGCGGCCCCAGGTGACCGGCCCCGCCGTCATGACGCCCACCTCCTCTGCGCCCGTCGTGAACGGTTCGTGCGCGGGGACGTCGGACGCTCAGCCGTTCCCATCCGAGTCTCGCTGTGCCCGAACCCCACCCGTCAGGGCCAACGTCCCCGGCGGGCTGTGGTGCTGGTCACCACGGGGGCCGCCGCCCGCGCGCGTGCACGACGTGCCCCGTGCTGCCGTAGGCTGTTCGATCGTGGCTGTTGACTTCACGCAAGAGATCAAGGACCTGCGCGCGACGATGGATTCCGTGCGCGGGGTCACCGACCTCGACGCCCTCGGCGTGACCATCGCCGACCTCGAGAAGCAGGCCTCCGCCCCCGACCTGTGGGACGACCCCGAGCAGGCCCAGCAGGTGACCAGCGCCCTGAGCCGTGCCAACTCCGAGCGCGACCGTGTCGTCAACATGGACGCCCGCATCGAGGACCTCGAGACGCTCGTCGAGATGGGCCAGGAGGAGGGCGACCAGGCGACGCTCGACGAGGCGGAGCGCGAGCTCGACTCCCTGCGCAAGGACGTCGGCGAGCTCGAGGTGCGCACCCTCCTCTCGGGCGAGTACGACGAGCGCGAGGCGGTCGTGACGATCCGTGCCGGCGCCGGTGGCGTCGACGCCGCCGACTTCGCCGAGATGCTCATGCGGATGTACCTGCGCTGGGCCGAGCGCCACGGCTACCCGACGAAGGTCATGGACACCTCGTACGCCGAGGAGGCCGGCCTCAAGTCCGCGACCTTCGAGGTCAACGTCCCGTACGCGTTCGGCCACCTCTCGGTCGAGGGCGGCACCCACCGCCTCGTGCGCATCAGCCCGTTCGACAACCAGGGCCGCCGGCAGACGAGCTTCGCCGCGGTCGAGGTGATCCCGCTCATCGAGAGCGACGACTCCATCGAGATCCCCGAGAACGAGCTCAAGATCGACGTCTTCCGCTCGAGCGGTCCGGGCGGCCAGAGCGTCAACACGACCGACTCGGCCGTGCGCATGACCCACCTGCCGACCGGCATCGTCGTCTCGATGCAGAACGAGAAGAGCCAGATCCAGAACCGTGCGGCGGCGCTGCGAGTGCTCCAGTCCCGACTGCTCCTGCAGCGAAAGGCCGAGGAGGCCGCGGTCAAGAAGGAGATGGCCGGCGACGTCAAGGCGAGCTGGGGCGACCAGATGCGCTCCTACGTGCTCAACCCGTACCAGATGGTCAAGGACCTCCGCACCGAGTTCGAGACGGGCAACCCGGCGGCGGTCTTCGACGGCGACATCGACGGCTTCATCGAGGCCGGCATCCGCTGGCAGATCGGCGAGAACCGCCGGCAGGGCTGACAGCCCGGAGTCTCCTTTCGGCGGGCGGGAGTCGCTGGTTTGCTCCCAGGGTCGCGCCGTCGGCTCCACACCACCCTCGTCTGCTGACCGCCGGGAAGCGTCCGGCCGCCACGCCGGGGGCGCCGGTTCTCCACGGGTTTCGCCACCGCGGCCCGTAGCCTCGGAGGCGGTCCTGCGCTCCCGCCCCGTATGCCGTCGACGACGTGTGCCGCGGGGTGGCCGCCCAGCCGCTGTCCCGCTGCAGTCCAGTACGAGTCGAGGCCCGACGCATGATCCTCTTCGAGAACGTGACGAAGACCTACCCACGCACGACCCGTCCTGCGCTCGACGACGTCAGCCTCGAGATCCCGCGTGGCGAGTTCGCCTTCGTCGTCGGCACGTCCGGCTCGGGCAAGTCGACCCTGATGCAGCTCGTCATGAAGGAGCAGGACGCCACGCGCGGCCGCATCCTCGTCGCCGGTCGCGAGCTCGACCGCCTGCCCGAGCGCAAGGTCCCGGCCCTGCGCCGCGAGATCGGCTGCGTCTTCCAGGACTTCCGCCTGCTGCCCAACAAGACCGTCTTCCAGAACGTCGCGTACGCCCTGCAGGTGCTCGGCAGCAGCCGCGCGCGCATCCGGCAGACGGTGCCCGAGACCCTCGAGCTCGTCGGCCTCGCCGGCATGGAGAAGCGCCTCCCGCACCAGCTGTCGGGCGGCGAGCAGCAGCGCGTGGCGATCGCCCGCGCCTTCGTCAACCGGCCCCCGGTCCTGCTCGCCGACGAGCCCACCGGCAACCTCGACCCCGACACGAGCCTCGGCATCGTGCAGCTGCTCGACCGCATCAACCGCACGGGCACGACGGTCGTGATGGCCACCCACGACACGGTCACCGTCAACGCCATGCGCAAGCGCGTCATCCGGCTCGACCGCGGCGTGCTGGTCAGCGACATGGAGGCCGGCGACTACACGACCGGCTCCATCCCGCGCGTGCGGCTCGACGACGACCCGGGCGAGGCGCCCCGGCCGCTCGGCGCCACCCCCGACCTCGCCGACGGCTACGACGACGCCGACCCGACGGCATACGGCGACGGTGATGACCTCGACGGCGACCCCGACGCCCTGCCGCCCATCGGCCGCGATGCCGACGAGCCGCGGCCGCGCGGCGGGATCTTCCGCCGGCACAAGGCCGCCCAGACGAGCAACCGCTGACCGCGAGACGGAGCGAGACCCACCATGCGATTCCAGTTCCTCCTCGGCGAGATCGGCAACGGCCTTCGACGCAACCTCTCGATGGCCGTCTCGGTCGTCATCGTCACGATGATCTCGATGTACCTTCTGGGGCTCGGCCTCATGGGCCAGCGCCAGGTCGACACCATGAAGGACTACTGGTACGACCGCGTGCAGGTGACGGTGCTCCTCTGCGCCGAGAAGACCCGCTTCACCAACTGCGCGGGCGAGCCGACCACGGAGGCCCAGCGCCAGGCGATCAAGGCCGAGCTCGAGGCGCTCAAGCCGACGGTCAAGGAGGTCTACTACGAGTCGCGCGACGAGGCGTACGAGCGGTTCAAGCAGACCTACAAGAACTCGCCGCTGGCGCGGGCGGGGGAGTCGTACTTCGCCGACTCGTACCGCGTGAACCTCAACGACGCCGGCAAGTTCGACGTCGTCGCGAGCTCGATCAAGGGCATGCCGGGCGTCGCCGACGTGCAGGACCAGAAGAAGCTCCTCGAGAAGTTCTTCACCTTCATGAACACCGTCTCGTGGGCCGCCATCGCGCTCTCGTCGCTCATGGTGCTGGCGGCCGTCATGCTCATCTCCACGACGATCCGGCAGACGGCGTTCAGCCGGCGCCGCGAGACCGGGATCATGCGGCTCGTCGGCGCCTCGAACTTCACGATCCGGTTCCCGTTCGTGATGGAGACGGTGCTCTCGAGCGTGCTGGGGGCGGTGCTCGCGATGGGCATGCTCTGGGCCACGGTGCGCTACGGCGTCGTCGGCTTCCTCAGCCACACGCTCACCGACACGGCCTTCATCGGCGTGGCCGACGTCTACTACGTCGCGCCGTTCGTCGTGCTCGGTGTGGTGGCGCTGTCGAGCCTCACGTCCTGGGTGACGCTACGTCGCTACCTGCGCGTCTGAGCCACCAAAAAGCGCGCAATCGCGGCCGAACCCTCCCCAACGCGAGTGGCCTGTGGTACCAATGTCACATATGTGGCTCATGAGGCGTGATTCCCTGCGCAGGCCCGCGACCGCTCTCACGGCCGCCGGCCTCGTCGTCGCGTGCACCGTCTCGGTCGGCGCCGGCATCGCCGCGCGCGCCGACTCGGTCTCCGACCAGAAGAAGCGCAACGACCAGCGGATCGCCGCCCTCGGCGAGCAGCTCGAGGGCACCAACGCCGCTCTGGCCCGGGCCTACGTCAACCTCGAGCGCACCAACGCCGCCCTCCCGATCGCGCAGCAGCGCGTCGTCTCCGCCCAGGCCACCCAGGCGCGTGCCCAGGCCGCGCAGGTCGCCGCCGAGGCCACCGAGGCGCGCGCCATCGCCGCCGAGGCCAGCGCGCGCGCACACAACGAGGACGTGGCCCAGAAGCTCGCGGTCGCCCAGGCCAACGAGCAGCGCGCCAAGGAGCGTCTCGCGAAGAGCGCGACCGACCTCGTCTCGAGCCAGGACGCCCTGGACTCCTACGCGGCCGAAGTCTTCCAGGGATCGAGCCAGGAGTCCCAGCTCGGCATGGTCTTCGGCTCGACGTCGCCGCAGGACTTCGCCGACCGCCTCGTCATGGCCGACACCGCCAGCGCCGTCGCGAGCGACACCATCGACAAGCTCGCCGCCATGACGGCCGACAACACCTCGACCCGCTCGTACCTCACCTCGGTCCGCGGCGAGATCGCCGAGCTGAAGCGGCAGGCGGAGGCCGCGCTCCGCAGTGCAGAGGCGGCCGCGGCCGCTGCGACCGCCGCCAAGAACCAGGCGATCGTCGCCAAGAACAACGCCATCACCGCCGCCCAGAACGCGGCGGCGGCCAAGACGCAGCTCGACCAGCTCAAGTCGCAGCAGGCCGGCTTCGCCGCCGACCTCGCGGTGCAGCGCAAGAACGAGGCGGCCGAGCTGTCCGCCGCGCGCGCCGAGTCGGCGCGCCTGCAGGCCATCCTCGTCGAGCGCGCCCGCCAGGCCCGCATCGCCGAGCAGAAGCGGCTGGCCAGGCTCCGCGCCGAGCGTGCGGCCAAGATCCGCGCCGAACGCGCCAAGGCGGCCGCCGCCAAGAAGCGCGGCCAGGTCTACGTGCCCAAGACGCCGCCCCCGGTGCAGAACACCGACAACACGCCGTCGAACTACCTCAGCTACCCGGCCAACGGCCCGACGACCTCCGGGTTCGGCATGCGCTGGCACCCGGTGCTGCAGAAGTGGATGCTGCACGACGGGCTCGACTGGGGCATCGCGTGCGGCACGCCCGTGTATGCCGCCGCGCCCGGTGAGGTCATCCGCGCCGGCTGGCGCGCGAGCGGGTGGGGCAACCAGATCCTCATCGACCACGGCATCCACCGCGGCGTCGACCTCGTCACCAGCTACAACCACCTGTCGAGCATCGTGAAGTTCGGTGGCAGCGTGCAGCGCGGCCAGCTCATCGGCTACTCCGGCACCACCGGCTACTCGACCGGCTGCCACCTGCACTTCGGCACCTACGAGGACGGCACGCCCGTCGACCCGCGCAAGTGGCTCTGAGCGCGGGTGCGCGGCAGCGCCGAAACCGGCTCTGAGAACAGCACCCCTTCGGGGTAGCGTGTGGGGCGCCCGCCGCACCCGCGCCGGGCAGACCAGCGCAGCCCGATGTCGGAAGGACGGTCCGGTGCCCAAGGAGAAGGGGCGGTCGCTCATCGCGAGCAACCGCAAGGCCCGACACGACTACCTCATCGACGACACCTTCGAGGCCGGCATCGTGCTGTCCGGCACCGAGGTCAAGGCCCTGCGCATGGGACGCGCCTCGCTGGTCGACGGCTTCGCGATGTTCACCGGCGACGAGCTCTACCTCGAGAACGTCCACATCCCCGAGTACCTCAACGGCACGTGGAACAACCACGCACCCCGCCGCAAGCGCAAGCTGCTCCTGCACCGCGCCGAGCTCGAGAAGATCGCCTCCAAGACGCGTGAGAGCGGCCGCACCATCGTGCCGCTCTCCCTGTACTTCAAGGACGGCCGCGCCAAGGTCGAGATCGCGATCGCGACCGGCAAGAAGGAGTACGACAAGCGGCACGCCCTGCGCGAGAGGCAGGACCGCCGCGAGGCCGAGCGCGCCATGAGCGCGGCCAACCGGCGTCGCTGACGTCGGCGACGTCGGGCTCCGGAACGCCGCGCTCCGGAACCTCGCGCACCCGCGCCGCGTCCGGTGTCAGGATGCAGGGACGACGACTGGAGGGACCCTGATGACCGGATCGAGCGTGCGGCGACGTGGCAGGCGCCTCGGGGTGCTGGCGCTGCTCCTGGCGGCTGCGCTGCTGCTGGCCGGTCCAGGGGCCAGCGCGCACGCCGCCGGCGGCGAGGGAATGGACTCGTTCGTCGCGGTCTACGACCTCCAGCCCGACGGGAGCATGAAGGTCACCGAGACCATCACGTGGCGCTTCCCGAGCGGCGCCCGGAAGCACGGCATCGTCCGCAACGTCGTCGTGCGCATGGGCTGGAACGACGAGCAGGACCGCTACCGTTACCTCGACCTCACCGACGTCGACGTCTCGAGCCCGAGCGGTGCCCCTGACGCGTTCCGGGTGAGCGACAACGGGGCGGCCAAGGAGATCCGCATCGGGTCGGCCGACGAGCTCACGAGCGGCACGCAGGTCTACGAGATCCACTACACGCTGCACGACGTGCTGAACCCGATCACCCCCGACGGCCGGCCGGCCACGGGCACCACCCCGGCCGACACGGTGGAGCTCTACTACAACGTCTTCGGCCCCAACGAGACGACCGAGCGCGACCGTGTCTCGATCACGGTCAACGCGCCGGCCGGGTCGACGAAGGTGGCCTGCTACCAAGGCGTCACCCGGTCCGACACCCCGTGCCAGGCCACGTCGGGCGACCCTGCCAGGTTCTCGGCGCAGGGCCTGACGTCCGGCGAGGCGATGTCGGTGCTCGCGTCCTACCCCGCGTCTGCCTTCGGCGACGTGCGGCCCGACGTCCGGCAGGGCAGCTCGACCTCGTCGGTCGGGCCGGCAGCGGCCCCCGCTGCCAACGCGGCCGCCTGGCTCGGCGGCATCGGTGCCCCCGTGCTGGCGCTGGCCGTGATGGGCACGCTCGTGTGGACGCGTGGCCGTGACGAGCGCTACGCCGACGTCACCCCGGGCCTGTCGCCGTCGTACGGCACGGGAGCTGCCGGTGACGGCACGCCGGCCACCCCCACGGTGCGCGGTGGGTCCACCACCGTGGCCGTGCAGTTCCAGCCACCCAAGGGCGTCCAGCCCGGCATGGTGGGCACGATCATCGACGAGACCGCCAACCCGATCGACGTCTCCGCGACCCTCATCGACCTCGCGGTGCGCGGCTTCCTCCGCATCGAGGAGAACGACTCAGGCGGCATGTTCAGCCGCACCGACTGGACGCTCACGCGCCTCACACCGCCCTCCGGCGAGCGACTGCTGCCCTACGAGCGCCAGCTGCTCGACGGCATCTTCACCAGCCGCGGCGACGCGGTGCGCCTCTCCGAGCTCAAGAACACCTTCGCCAGCACGCTCAAGGGCATCCAGTCGGAGATGTACCGGGAGGTCGTGACGCGAGGCTGGTTCCGGTCCTCGCCGCAGACGCAGCGCGGTGTCTGGCAGGGCCTCGGCCTCGTCATCGCGGTGCTCGGCGGCCTCGTGCTCTTCTACGGCCGACCCGCGCTGAGCGCCGTGCTCGGCGGCGGCTTCACGGGCGGCATCGCGCTCGGGGCCGGGCTGGTCCTGTCGGGCCTCATCGTGTGGTTCCTCGGCGGCCGCATGGCCGCCAAGACCGCGGAGGGGTCGGCGGTGCTCGCGCAGTCGCTGGGCTTCAAGGAGTACCTCACGACCGCCGAGGCGGGGCAGATCGAGTTCGACGAGGCGAGCAACATCTTCAGCCGATACCTCCCGTATGCCGTCGTCTTCGGTGTCGCCGACCGGTGGGCCAAGACGTTCGCCGACGTCGCGAAGGCGGCCGAGGCCGCGAACCAGCCGCTCGTGATGCCCACCTGGTACGTCTGGAGCGGCAGCACGTTCCCCGACTTCACGAGCATCGCCAACGGGGTCGACTCGTTCTCGACGACGTCGACCGGCACCTTCACGTCGACGCCCGGGTCGTCCGGCTCGTCCGGTTTCTCGGGTGGTGGCGGGTTCTCCGGCGGCGGTGTCGGTGGCTCGTCCTCCGGGTCCTGGTAGCCGGCTGCGAGCCACCCCTCACCGCATCGGGGCCCGGCGCGGGTAAGGGCACGGCATGGCGACCGCCCGCGTGACCGACCCGCTCGAGCCCTACCGGCTCAAGCGCGACTTCACGCGTACGACCGAGCCGGCCGGCGCCGTGCCGCGGCCCGATGCCGAGGGCCGGCGCCGGTTCGTCGTGCAGCGTCACCGGGCGCGACGGCTGCACTACGACTTCCGTCTCGAGATCGACGGCGTGCTGGTCAGCTGGGCGGTCCCCAAGGGCCCGACTCTCGACCCGGACGTCCGGCGCCTCGCGGTGCACGTCGAGGACCACCCCATGGAGTACGAGTGGTTCGAGGGCGTCATCCCGGCGGGGGAGTACGGCGGGGGCGACGTCATCGTCTGGGACCGCGGCTCGTGGGAGCCGCACGGCACCGATGACCCCGCCGAAGCCGTCCGTCGCGGCGAGCTCCACCTGGACCTCATGGGCGAGCGGCTCGAGGGCCGCTTCGCCCTGGTCCGCAGTGGCGGCGGGTCGGGCGGGTCGGGCGCCTCCAGCGGGTCGGGCAAGGAGCAGTGGCTCCTCGTGCACAAGCACGACGCGTACGCCGTCTCCGGCTGGGACGCGGAGACGTTGCGCACCTCGGTGCTCAGCGGCCGCACCAACGAGGAGGTGAAGGCCGCGCCCGACGCCGAGTGGCGGTCCGACGAGCCGGCGGCGACGGCCATGCACCGTCTGGGGACACCGACGAGGTCGCTGCGCGACGAGGAGCTGGCCGAGCTGGCCGGACTCGGGTCAGAGGGGCGGTGGACCGTGTTCGACCGGACGCTGCGCGTGACGAACCTCGACAAGGTGCTCTTCCCCGGCCGCGACGGTGAGCCACCGGTCACCAAGCGTGAGCTGCTCGCCTACACCGCGCGCATCGCGCCGGTGCTGCTGCCGTACCTCACGGGCCGTGCGCTGAACCTGCATCGCTACCCGGACGGTTCCGACGCGAAGGGCTTCTGGCACAAGGAGGTTCCGCCTCGAGCGCCCGAGTGGCTCCCGCGCTGGGACAACCCCGACGCCGACCCCGGGGAGACGCGCACCTACCTCGTCGTCGACGAGCCCGCTGCGCTGGTCTGGGCGGCGGGATTCGGTGGGCTCGAGTGGCACCCGTGGACCTCGTCGACGACGGCACCCGCGCGCCCCGACTACGCCCTGTTCGACATCGATCCCGGCGAGGACACGTCGTGGGACGAGGTGCTCGACCTGGCCAGGCTGCACCGCACGGCCTTCGAGCACGTGGGGGTGCGGGCGTACCCGAAGGTGACGGGCAGGCGCGGTGTGCAGATCTGGGTGCCGATCCGGCGCGGGCCCTCGTTCGACGAGACGCGGGAGTGGGTCGAACGCGTCTCGCGCACCGTGGGGACGGTGCTGCCCGACCTCGTCAGCTGGAAGTGGGAGAAGCGTCGCCGCGGTGGCCGAGCCCGGCTGGACTACACGCAGAACGCCGTCAACAAGACCCTCGTGGCGCCGTACAGCCCGCGGCCGGCCCCTGGTGCCCCCGTGTCGGCGCCGATCACGTGGGACGAGCTCGACGACCCCGACCTCAGGCCGGACCGCTGGACGGTGCGGACCGTGCTCGACCGTCTGGACGAGCGGGGTGACCTGTTCCGCGGGGTCCTGGACCACGGGCAGGTGCTGCCCCGGCTCCACTGACCG
>JABFXB010000226.1 GCA_013361975.1 Dermatophilaceae bacterium | reverse complement strand
GTAGTCGGTCAAGCCAGTGCCGCATCGGGGATTTCCGATCATCGGAGAAACAATGACCGACCCGTCCGCGGGTCCGCGCAGGGATGCGCGAACCAGAGACCTCATCCACGCACTACGCACGGCGGAGTCAGAGACCGAACGTGCCAACGCCCTCGAGGCCGTGACGCTGCTGCACCTGCCGCTCGCACGCTCCCTCGCCCACCGCTACTCCGGCAAGGGACTCGACCGTGAGGACCTCGAGCAGGTCGCGTTCCTCGCGCTGCTCAAGGCCATCCAGCGCTTCGACCTCGACAAGCCCACCGAGTTCGGCGCCTACGCGACACCCACCATCACGGGTGAGCTGCGCCGCCACTTCCGTGACCACGGCTGGCTGGTCCGGCCCCCGCGCGAGCTGCAGGAGCGCCGCCAGCTCGTCACCGACACCAGGTCCCGGCTCGAGCAGCGCCTCGGTCACGACCCGGACGCCCGCGAGCTCGCGAACGAGCTCGACCTCACCCTCGAGTCGGTCAAGGAGGCACAGGTCGCCGCGACGAACCTGCGGCCTGCCTCGCTCGACACGACGACGACCGACGGCGCCCGGCCCGTGCTCGACCTGCTCGACGCGCGGGGCGACCCCGGCGGCGACCCCGCGCTCGACGAGGGCATCGTCGTGCGCAGCGCCCTCGAGCGGCTGCCCGCTCGCGACCAGAAGCTCGTCGAGCTGCGCTACGGCAACGACATGACCCAGGCCGAGATCGCCGAGTCCATGGGGCTCAGCGCGATGCAGGTCAGCCGGCTGCTGCGACGCACCCTCGACGAGCTGCGACGGCAGCTCACCGCGGAGGGGATGGCCTCTGCCTGACCCGTCCTGAACCCCGAGCCTGACCCCACAGGCGACCCCCCGGCGGTCCCGGCGCGCACCCCCAGGCGCGTCGGGACCGCGTCGTCAGGGAGTGTCGTGGGGAGGGTCGTCCGGGCGCTCAGACGACGGGTCGTCCGGTGGGTCGTCGGATGGGTCGCACCCGACGTCGCCCACTCAGCCGCGGCTGTTGCCGGTGAACTGGGTCTCCTGTCCCTCGATGACCTGTTGCGCCACCTGGGCCAGCTTCATGTTCAGCTCCTGCGAGGTGTTGCGCAGCAGCTCGAACGCCTCCTGGCCGTTGATGTGGTGTGCGGCCATGAGCAGGCCGACCGCCTTCCCGATCTCGCGGTTGCTGGTGAGCCCCTGGCGCAGGGTAGCCGCCTCCTCGCGGGCGCGGATGGCCATCAGGGCCACCGACGCGAACGAGGCGACGACGGCACCTGTGTCGGCCGACCTCTCGGTGAGGCCTCCCGGCACGTCGGAGAAGAGGTTGAGGGCGCCGACCTTGTCGCCGTCGAGGAGCAGGCGGTAGCCGATGGCGGAGCGCACCGGGGTCTCGTCGACGATGCGCTCGGCGAACCGCGGCCACGGCGTCGTGCCGTCCGTCAGGTCGGCGTCGTGCTGGTACGCCTCCGCGACGATCGCGTCGACGCACGGGCCCTCACCCACCTCGATCTCGATCTGGTCGATGCGGCGGGCGACGTCGTCGGTGCTCGCCGCCGTGACGTAGCGGTCACGGGTGCGCACGAGCAGGGAGGCCCGGGTGCAGCCCTCGACCAGCCGGGCCGAGATGTCGACGAGGGCCTGGTGGATCGAGCCGGAGTCCGCGCCGGCGTAGATGAGTGCCGACATCTGTCGGAAGACGTCGTTGATCGTCGGGTCGACGGGGGCATCGCTGCTCATGGCACTCACTCCACTGGGCTGTGGCCGCGCCGCCCACTGTTGGACGGCTCGACGCGTCAGTCATTCTCACACCTCCCGGAGGTGTGAGGACCATAGAAAACCACACGAAGCGACCGAAGCGGCACCGCGGTGCGACAGTCCTCTGCCTCGTCGGCGGGAACCTTGGACAGCCGAGTTGACACCACGGCGAGGCCGGCAAATACTTGCATGCTGCAAGCAACTAGTTGGGAGAAGGGTGTCGGCGGTGGCGGTCAGCAAGGACGAGGCGAACGACGTCTTCCTGGGGCTGCTCCGCGTCCAGAAGCTGCTCCTGGCCGCCCGCAACACCGCCCCGCGCGTCGAGGACGGCGTCGACGCGACGGCATACCCCGTGCTCTTCGTCGTCGCCGGCGCCGGCACGGCGCGCATCTCCGACATCGCGACGACCCTGCACAACGACGTCTCCACCGTCAGCCGTCAGGTCAGCACCCTCGTCGGCCTCGAGCTGCTCGAGAAGAGCGCCGACCCCAACGACGGGCGGGCGTCCGTCGTGTCGCTCACCGAGCGGGGAATCGAGGCCCTCGGCCGGATCAAGGACTCCCGAGCCGCGTGGTTCCAGGGCCTGCTCTCCGACTGGGACGGGCCCGAGACCGCCGCCTTCGTCACGCGACTGCGCGAGCTCGGCGACGTGCTCGACGCCAACCTCAGGGCCCGGGGCGCAGCGCCGCCCCCGATGCCCTTCCACACCGACCGGCTCCACCAGGGCCAGACCCACAAGGAGGACTGACATGTCCGACACCACGGCCGAGCCGAACGGCGCGCCCCGCGCCGCCGCTCCTGCTCCCGACCACCCGCCGTTGTCGCACCGCGAGATCGTCACGATCCTCGTCGGCCTCATGATGGGGATGTTCCTCGCGGCGCTCGACCAGACCATCGTCGCGAGCGCGATGCGTGTCATCGCCGACGACCTCAAGGACCTCGCCGGGCAGGCGTGGGTCACGACGGCATACCTCATCACGAGCACCATCGCGACGCCGCTCTACGGCAAGCTCTCCGACATCTACGGGCGCAAGAAGTTCTTCCTCTTCGCCATCTCGATCTTCACGATCGG
>JABFXB010000490.1 GCA_013361975.1 Dermatophilaceae bacterium | reverse complement strand
CCTCGTCACCGGCTTCCTCGGGCCGAACGGTGCCGGCAAGACGACCGCGATGCGCGTCATGTCCGGCCTGACTCCCGCGAGCTCGGGTCGGGCCACGGTGCTCGGCAAGCCGTATGCCGCCCTGCCGAACCCCGGCCGCCACGTCGGCCTGCTCCTCGACGCGTCCGCGCAGCACGCCGGCCGCACCGGTCGCGAGGTGCTCACGCTCGGCGCGATCCTCATGGGCGTCGGCAAGCACCGCGTCGACGAGATGGTCGAGCTCGTCGGCCTCACCGAGAAGGAGGCGAACCGCCGGGTGCGCAACTACTCCCTCGGCATGCGCCAGCGCCTCGGCATCGCGCACGCCCTCCTCGGCGACCCCGAGGTGCTCATCCTGGACGAGCCGGCCAACGGCCTGGACCCCGCGGGCATCCGCTGGATGCGCGACCTGCTGCGCGGCTACGCCAACGAGGGCGGCACGGTGCTGCTCAGCTCGCACCTGCTGGGCGAGATCGAGCGCGTCGCCGACGAGATCATCGTCATCGGCCACGGCAAGATCGTCGCTCAGGGCACCAAGGACGAGCTGCTCGCCGGCGCCGGCACCTACACGCGCTCGACCGACGACGACGCCCTCATGGGCGCGCTCGCCGCCCAGTCGATCATCGCCCAGCGCACGCCGACGGGCGGCCTCCAGGTCGACGCCGAGCCGATCGAGGTCGGCCGCGTCGCCGCGGCCCACCACATCGTCCTGACCGAGCTGCGCGGTGGCGACAGCCGGGGCCTCGAGGAGATGTTCCTCGACCTCACGGCCGACGCCGCCCGAGAGGAGGTGGCGGCATGACCACCACGACCGCTCACCCGAGCGTCCCTGTGGCACAGACGTCTTCGAAGACCGAGTCCAAGCTGCCGGTCACCGCCAAGGTGCCATCGCGCATCTCCGGGTCGCGCCCGACCACAGGCGTGCCGTTCACCCGGCTCATGCACGTCGAGCTGCGCAAGATGCTCGACGTCCGCGCCGGACGCTGGCTGCTCATCGGCATCGCCGCCGTCATCGCGACCGCGCTGACGATCATGTTCTTCAACGACGGCGGCCAGCACTCGTTCGGGGACTACCTCCAGGCGACGACGATGCCGATGGCGATCATCCTCCCGGTCGTCGGCATCCTCGCCGTGACGGCGGAGTGGAGCCAGCGCACGGGCCTCGTGACGTTCGGTCTCGAGCCGCGCCGCATGCGCGTCGCGTGGGCCAAGCTGCTCTCGGCGCTCGCCGTCGCCGCTGCGGCGTTCGCCCTGGCGCTCGCCCTCGCCGGCATCGCCCACCAGGCCGCGATCACCTTCCGTGGCATCACGGCGGACTGGGGCATCGACGGTCTCGTGCTGCTCGGCGCCGGCGGCTACGTGCTGCTCGGCGTCGCGCAAGGCGTCGGCTTCGGCATGCTGTTCAAGAACACGCCGGCCGCCATCGTCGTCTACTTCGTCCTCCCGACCGCCTGGACGATCCTCGGCTCGATGGTGGCGTGGCTCCAGTCGGCCGCGGAATGGCTCGACCTGCAGCACACGATGCAGCCGCTCTTCGCCGGCTCGCTGACGGGCGAGCAGTGGGCCCAGCTGGGCACCTCGGTCAGCCTCTGGGTCGTGGTGCCGTTGGCCTTCGGCATCTGGCGCCTGACCCGCGCCGAGGTCAAGTAACCCACCCCAACCGTCGAGAGGCCATTTCTGGCCCTCTCGCGACAGTCGAAAGGCCACGTGTGGCCGACGGCTTCGGCCACTCGACCGTCGCGACCGGACAACAGGTGGCCTTTCGACGGTGGAGGACACGAGGTATGCCGTGCGCCCGGCGGGGGGCGCACGGCATACCTCTGCGGGGCGCGCGGCCTACAGTCGGCACATGAGGCACCGCCGCTCCGTGGCGGCAGGTCCGCCGCTGCACGCGGCGGCGGCTCTGCTCCCGCTGGTGGGACTGCTGGCCCTCGGAGCGTGCACTTCCGCGGGAGCGCGCCCGTCGCCGTCGCCGTCGGCCCTCGTGGGCGCGGTCAGACTGCCGGAGGTGTCGCTGACGCCCATCGACCCCGGGCCGGCGCCGAGCCTCGAGGTGCCCGCGCGCGTGTCCGGTGAGGTGGCGCGGGTCGTCGTGACGAGCGCGGGCACGCGCAAGTCCTTCCGCAACGTGCCCGGGGTGCCGATCGCGTCGGGCCGCACCTACACGGTCGAGGTCGCCTGCTCGGCGCGGCGGCCCTCGGACGCCTCGGCCGGCACGAGCTACGCGGTCTACGACGCGGCGCCGGGCACCTGGGGCCACGGCGAGCCGCTCTACTCACGGCCGTTCGCCTGCGACGGGTCGGTGCAGCGCACAGCCGACCTCGGGCTGCCGACGGGGCGGGTCCAGATCGACGTGCGCGGCCTGCCCGACGACACCGTCGCGGCATACGCCCTCATCCGCCCGGAGTGAGCGTGGAGTGAGCGCGAAGTGAGCGCGAAGTGAGCGCGGAGTGAGCGCGGAGTGAGCCTGAGTGAGCGCGGAGTGAGCCTGAGTGAGCGGGGAGTGAGCCTGACTAAAACGCGGGCGCCGGGTTGTCACCGTGGCGTGTCCTGGTGGGCGTTGGGTCACCCGGTCGGTGTTCCACCACCGACGAAGCGGCGCCACCGCCCGAAGTGTGACCGGCCGCCTACCGAC
This sequence comes from Dermatophilaceae bacterium, assembly GCA_013361975.1. GTDB lineage: Bacteria > Actinomycetota > Actinomycetes > Actinomycetales > Dermatophilaceae > Terrabacter. Next base: position 182 of record JABFXB010000490.1, on the reverse strand, counting down.
CGTGGGCCGGCCGGCATGATCTCGGTCGAGCCGCCGAGCGGCGCGCCGTTAGGCTGGCCCGCGTGATCGACATCAAGCTCGTGCGCGACGAACCTGACCGGGTCCGCGCCTCGCAACAGGCCCGTGGTGAGGACCCGGGGATCGTGGACGCGATCCTCGCTGCTGACGAGCGCCGCCGATCG
>JABFXB010000256.1 GCA_013361975.1 Dermatophilaceae bacterium | reverse complement strand
ACGTCCACGACGACGACGGCCCGGACGCCGGGATGCTCAGCGAAAAGGCCACGGTACGAGGCGAACTCGCGGTCGCCCGCCCCGATGTGGCGCCCGCGGCCGTGCAGCCTGACGATGTTGGGCGGACCCTCGAAGGCGCAGAACATCAGGGTGACCCGGCCGTTCTCGCGCAGGTGCGCGATCGTCTCGGCGCCGCTGCCGGTGAGGTCGAGATACGCCACGGTGTGCTCGTCGACCACGGTGAAGGTGCCGCCCATTCCCTTCGGTGAGACGTTCACGTGCCCGTCTGCCGCGAGCGGGGCCGTCGCGACGAAGAACACGTGCTGCGCCTCGATGAACTGCCGCAGGCGACCGTCGATGCACTCGTGCACCTTCATCGCGGGCTCCTCAACTCTCAGGTCGTCACTCGACGGTGACCGACTTGGCAAGGTTACGGGGCTTGTCGATGTCCAGACCCAGGGCGACCGCTGCGTGGTACGCCAGCAGCTGCATGGGGATCATCAGCAGGATCGGGTCGAGCTCGACCTCGTTGCGCGGCACGTCGATGCGGTGCGAGCCCACCTCGCCGAGCTCGACGCCGGCGTGCGTCACCGCGACCACGCGCCCACCGCGGGCCATCACCTGCTCGGCCGCCGCGAGGTTGCGTGACGTGAGCTCGTCCGACGGGATGACGGCGACGGTCGGGCGCGAGGGCTCGATGAGGGCGAGAGGGCCGTGCTTGAGCTCACTCGTCTGGTACGCCTCGGCGTGTCGGTACGAGATCTCCTTGAACTTCTGGGCACCCTCACGCGCCACCGGGAACCCGCGCACCCGCCCGATGAAGAAGAGGCTCTCGGCGCTCGAGAGCTCGCGCGCGATCTCGGCGATGGACTCGCCCTGGTCGAGCACCTGCGCGATGTCGGCGGGCAGCCTCTCGAGGCCGGCGATGATGCGCTGGCCGTCGGCCACGGACAGGTCACGCACCCGGCCGAGCAGCAGTGCGAGCAGCGCGAACCCGACCCCCATGTGCGTGAGCGCCTTGGTCGAGGCGACCGAGATCTCGGGGCCGGCGTGCAGGTAGATGCCGCCGTCGCACTCGCGGGCGATCGTCGAGCCGACGACGTTGACCAGCCCCACGACCTGGCCGCCCTTGCGCTTGACCTCGCGCACCGCGAAGGCGGTGTCGGCGGTCTCGCCCGACTGGCTGACGGCCACGTAGAGGGTGTCGGGCTCGATGATCGGGTTGCGGTAGCGGAACTCGCTCGCCGCCTCTGCGTGCGCGGGGATGCGCGCCAGCTCCTCGATCATCAGGGCACCGAGCTCGCCCACGTAGTAGGCCGACCCGCAGCCGAGGATCTTGACGCGTCGGAAGGCCCGCAGCTCGCGAGGGGAGAGGTTGAGCCCGTCGAGGCGGGCCGTGCCGAAGCGGGTGTCGAGCCGGCCCCGGAGCATGCGGGCGACGGTCTCGGGCTGCTCGGCCATCTCCTTGGCCATGTAGTGGCCGTGGCCACCCAGCTCGACGTCCTCGTCGCTGACCTCGATCGTCGTGGGCTCGCGCCCGGTGTCGGGGGTCTCGCGCGTGAAGGTGCGGTAGCCGCGTGCCGTAACGACGGCCAGCTCGCCGTCGTCGAGGTGGACAACCGACGAGGTGTGGCGCACGAGGGCGGCGACGTCGGAGGCGACGAACATCTCGCGCTCGCCGACGCCGATGATGAGCGGGGAACCGTTGCGGGCGACCACCACGCGGGCGGGGGCCTTCGCGTCGAGCACCGCGATCGCGTACGTGCCGACGACCTGCTCCAGCGCCTCGAGCACGCGGTCCTCGAGCTCCGGGGCGCTCGACCGGGCGACGAGGTGCGCCAGCACTTCTGTGTCGGTGTCGGAGGTGAAGGGAACACCCTCGCGAGCGAGCCGGTCCCGCAGGGCAGCGGCGTTGTCGATGATGCCGTTGTGCACCACCGTCACGCGGCCGTCGGCGCTCGAGTGGGGGTGGGCGTTGGCCTCGGTCGCCGGGCCGTGGGTCGCCCAGCGGGTGTGGCCGATGCCGACGCTCCCGGCGAGCCGCTTCGGCAGTGCCGCCTCGAGCTCGCGCACGCGTCCGACCCGACGCACGACGGTCTGCCCGCCCGGCCCGGCCACGCTGATGCCGGCCGAGTCGTAGCCCCGGTACTCGAGGCGGGTCAGGCCCTCGATGAGGATCGGGGCAGCCGGCTGGCGCCCGACGTATCCGACGATGCCGCACATGGGTGACCTCCTGGTCGAGATGTGGTCGAGGTATGCCGTGGGGTGGCCGGCGGCCTGCCCGCCGCCGGGGATTGGTGCGGGGTGCCTCAGCCGTAGATGATGCGGCGCAGCTGCCGCTCGCTCAGCTCTGGGGCGGCGACGACCCGCTCCTCCAGCTCCGCCGCGATGGTGCGGTAGATCTCCGGGTTGCGGGCGCCGTGCAGCTGCAGCCGCGCGTGCCGTCGTCGCACGAAGTCCTCGACGGGCTCGCGGTAGTGGGCGAGGACGTCGCCGACGACGCGCGCCGCCTCGCCCTCCGAGAGGCCGGTCGAGCCAGCCACGTGGGCGACGAGTTCGGGGTCGGGCACCCCTTGATCATGGAGCATGATGGCGCCGAACTCCAACTATCTGCCCGAATTCGGGCAGGCTGTAGCCCGTCGGGCGGCAGCAAGGGCGCAGCTGCGGCCCAGAGGCTCGCGTGCGTGTGGGGTAGGGAAAGGGCCGCGTCCACCGGGTGGTGGACACGGCCCTTCGCCTGTGTGCCTGTGTGCCTCAGTCGGTGCCGGCGTCGGTCGAGGCGGCAGCCGTCTCCCCGGAGCCTGAACGACCGGATCCACCGCGGCGTCGACGCCGGCGCG
>JABFXB010000491.1 GCA_013361975.1 Dermatophilaceae bacterium | reverse complement strand
CCGCACCGCGTCACCTACCACCCGACCTGCCACTCGCTGCGCCTCCTCGGCGTGGGTGACCGCCCGCTCCGGCTGCTGCAGGCCGTGCGCGGCATCGACCTCGTCGAGCTGCCGGCCGCCGACTCGTGCTGCGGCTTCGGCGGCACGTTCTCGGTGAAGAACGCCGACACCTCGACGGCCATGCTCGCCGACAAGATGTCGGCCGTGCTCGCCACCGACGCCGAGGTCGTCACGGCCGGTGACGCGTCGTGCCTGATGCACATCGGCGGTGGCCTCGCCAGGCTGCGCACCGGCGTGCGTCCCGTCCACCTCGCCGAGATCCTCGCGAGCACGTCGTGAGGAGCCTGCGATGACCACCTTCCTGGGTATGCCGCAGGGCCGGGTCCCGGGCCCGCCCGCCGACACCGCGGTGGGCCAGCTCACCGGCGACCGGCCCTTCCCGGCCGCCGCGCGCGAGGCGCTCGGCAACACGCAGCTGCGGCGGAACCTGGCCCACGCCACGTCGACGATCCGCGCCAAGCGAGCGGCGGTCGTCGGCGAGGTGCCCGACTGGGAGGCGCTGCGCGAGGCAGGCTCGGCGATCAAGGCCGACACGATGGCCCGGCTGCCCGAGCTGCTCGAACAGCTCGAGGCGGGCGTCACGGCCCGGGGTGGCACCGTGCACTGGGCGCGCGACGCGGCCGAGGCCAACCGCATCGTCATCGACCTCGTCAGGGCCACCGGTGAGACGGAGGTCGTCAAGGTCAAGTCGATGGCCACGCAGGAGATCGGCCTCAACGAGGCGCTCGAGGAGGCCGGGGTCACCGCCCACGAGACCGATCTCGCCGAGCTCATCGTGCAGCTGGGTCACGACCGACCGAGCCACATCCTCGTGCCCGCCATCCACCGCGGCCGCTCGGAGATCCGCGACATCTTCGTCCGCGAGATGCCGGGCGTCGACCCGGCCCTCACCGACGAGCCGCCCGTGCTCGCCGCCGCGGCGCGCGCCCACCTGCGCGAGGTGTTCCTCCGCGCCCGCGTCGCCGTGTCGGGCGCGAACTTCGGCGTGGCCGAGACCGGCACCCTGACCGTGGTCGAGTCCGAGGGGAACGGGCGCATGTGCCTCACGCTTCCCGAGACGCTCATCACCGTGATGGGCATCGAGAAGGTCGTGCCGACCTGGCGCGACCTCGAGGTGTTCCTCCAGCTGCTCCCCCGCAGCTCGACCGGCGAGCGGATGAACCCGTACACCTCGACCTGGGCCGGCGTCACGCCCGGCGACGGGCCCCAGGACTTCCACCTCGTGCTGCTCGACAACGGTCGCACCCGTGCGCTCGCCGACGAGCTCGGGCGCACCGCCCTGCACTGCATCCGGTGCTCCGCCTGCCTCAACGTGTGCCCGGTCTACGAGCGCACGGGCGGGCACGCGTACGGCTCGGTCTACCCCGGCCCGATCGGCGCGGTGCTCACGCCCTTCCTCACGGGCGTCACCGGAGGGAGCGACCCCAACGACTCGCTGCCGTACGCGTCGAGCCTGTGCGGCGCGTGCTACGACGTCTGCCCGGTCAAGATCAACATCCCCGACCTGCTCGTCGAGCTGCGCGCCGAGCACACCGAGGCCCACGCGGCCAAGCACCGGCTCCCGACCCCCGAGGCCGCCGCGATGAAGGCGGCCGCCTGGGTGATGGCCGACCCGAAGCGCTTCGCGAGAGCAGGGCGCGCCGCGGCGGCCGGGCGGCACGGCATACGCAAGGGAAAGCCGGTGCTGCCGCTCCCCCCGCCGCTCAGCGGCTGGACCTCGTCCCGCGACGTGCCGAGCCCGCCCGCCGAGACGTTCCGCGACTGGTGGGCGCGCACCCGGGGTGAGCGGTCATGAGCGCGCGCGACGAGGTGCTCGCCCGCATCCGGAAGGCGCGCGGCGACGCGGGTGAGGCGCCGCCGGTGCCCCGCAGCTACCGCTCCGCGGGCGAGCACGAGCCGGGCTCCGACGCCGTCGTGGCCCAGCTCGTCGACCGGCTCCAGGACTACCGGGCGACGGTCGTCCGCGCCGACGGCGACGACGCCGCGATCGGTGCAGCGGTCGCCGCGGCACTCGACGCACGCGGCATCCACGAGGTGCTGCACGCGCCGGGTGTCCCCGCGGCGTGGGTGGGCGAGCTCGGCGTGGCCCGCCCCGACGACGGCACGACCTCCGCCCGCGACCTCGACGCCGTGCCGGCCGTCGTCACAGGCAGCGTCGTCGCCGTGTCCGAGACCGGCACGATCGCCCTCGACGGGGGGCCCCTGTGCGGTCGTCGCGCCCTGACCCTGGTGCCCGACACGCACGTCTGCGTCGTACGCGTCGAGGACGTCGTGCAGACCGTGCCGGAAGGCCTGGGCCGGCTCGACCCGACGCGGCCGACCACCCTGGTCAGCGGACCCTCCGCCACCAGCGACATCGAGCTGAGCCGGGTCGAGGGCGTCCACGGGCCACGCACCCTCATCGTCGTCGTGGCCGGCTGAGGCCCACGTCCGCGCGTGCCCGACAATGGGGGGCATGCTCATGGGAAACAAGAAGGCCCAGCGGATCACCGTCGGCATCGTCATCGGTGTCATCGTCGTCAGCCTGGCGCTGTCGCTCATCTCCACGGCGAGCGCCACACCCTGACGCCTCCGGCCCTGCACGGGCCCGGACTGAACGCCGAATCTGCCCACCGGCAGGGGCTGCCCGCGCTGATGACGCGCCTTCCCGGGGCCGGCGGACCCTCGATTTTGTACCGGCCGGGGACGGCTGCTAACGTTTCCCCTCGTTGCGCCGTTAGCTCAATTGGCAGAGCAAGTGACTCTTAATCACTGGGTTCGGGGTTCGAGTCCCTGACGGCGCACT
>JABFXB010000173.1 GCA_013361975.1 Dermatophilaceae bacterium | reverse complement strand
CGTATGCCGTCGAGCGCGTCTGGTGGTCACGTGCGCGCGGCCGCCACCACCTTGCCCATGCTCGTGCGCACCTGCACCGACTTGATCTCGTAGGTCGGCACCGACGTCGAGCCGGTGAGCTTCGTGTAGCCCGAGCCGCCCGCGCGCCACGAGGCGGCGGCGTACTCCTTGCCGTAGCTGTCGACGATCCACAGCGTCAGCGGGCTGTCGGTCGGTAGGCCGGAGCACTCGAGGTCGAGCTGCGTGCCCCACCCCCGGGTGACGAGGGCGACGTCGACCGAGGCCGCGCTGCCCGGCGCCGAGGCGGTGACGTGGGTGGTCGGCGGCTCGGGTGTCGTGGCCTGCTGCAGCGTCGGGCCGAGCCAGGCGCCGCCCGCGAAGAGGACCACCGCGGCCGCTGTGCCGAGCACCGAGGCGAGGGCACGGCGTCGACGGCGGCGCCGGGCGACCTCGGTGAGCAGGGTCGACACCCGCTCGTCGTCGGGCTCCTTCATGAGCGGGATCGGGGCTCCGGGCGGGGGTGCGACGAGGTGCAGGCCACCTTCGGGACCGGCGAGGTCGAGCAGGCGCGGCAGGCCGGAGACCTGGCCGAGCTCGGCCTGGCACTGGGTGCACGCGCGCAGGTGCTCGCTGTACGCGCGGTGGTCGTCGTCGGACAGGCCACCGAGCACGTACGCGCCGAGCAGCACGTGCAGGTCGTCCGGTCCGGTGGTCATCTCGTCACTCCCATCTCGTCGAGGATCACGCGCAGGTTGCGCACGGCGTAGTACGCCCGGGACTTGACGGTGCCCTCCGGCACCCCGAGCCGGACCGACGCCTCGGCGACGGACAGTCGTTGGTAGTAGAGGCACCGTACGACGTCGCGGTGGTTGTCCTGAAGCCGCCCGAGCGCCTCCTCGACGAGGACCTGGTCGAGGGCCTGGTCGAGGGCCGAGTCGCGCTCGGCGACCTCGGTCAGGGTGGCCTCCTGGGGGCGGCGGCCCGCGGCGCGGTGCTGGTCGACGATGAGGTGTCGGGCGGTGGTGATGAGGTAGGCGCGGAGGTTGTCGGCCTCGGGGGCCTGCTTCCACACCCGCAGGATCACCTCCTGCACGATGTCCTCGACCCGGTTGGCGTCGCTCGTCGCCCGCCAGACGACCCGGCGCAGCATGGGGCCGTGCTCGCGGTAGATCTCCGCCACGGCGTCCTCGTCGAGCGGCACGTCACCCCACCTCCTCTCGCAGCGCTCACGGGTGCGGTCGCCTGCCTCAGGGTCTGACTCAGTCAAGGACGTCCGGACACCGTGAACCGTTCACGTGACCTCTACGTGAACCGTCTCACGGGAACAGGCGTTTCTGCGTTCGGACGTCACGTCCGGCGTCCCCCTCGAGGAGGTAGACATGATGCGAGCCCGATCCTTCAGCACCGCGGCCCTCGCCGGCACGGTCCTTCTTCTCTCGGCGGCCTGTGGCTCGTCGACCCCCACGACGACGACTCCCGCTGCATCATCGCCTGCGGGCGCCTCATCGTCATCGTCGTCCTCGTCGACGTCGGAGACGTCCTCGTCGTCGACGTCGTCCAGCGCTCCGGCCGCGATGGTCCACCCCGACGTCACCGAGCTCAAGACGGCCAGCTCGTCGCTCGGCACCATCGTCGTCGACAGCCAGGGCATGACGCTCTACATGTTCGACAAGGACACCAAGGGCGGCACGAAGAGCGCCTGCGAGGGCCCGTGCCTGACGGCGTGGCCGCCGGCCATGATGGGCGCGTCGGCTCCCACCCTGACCGGCGTCACGGGCAAGGTCGCCTCGATCGCCACCCCCGACGGCAAGAAGCAGATCACGCTCGACGGCTGGCCGCTCTACTACTGGTTCAAGGACACCAAGGCGGGCGACACCAGTGGTCAGGCGGTCAAGGGCGTGTGGTGGGTGCTCGACCCCAAGGGCACGCCGATCAAGAAGAAGCCCTGACGAGCACTCCACGCACTCACAAGCCCTCAGGAGCACTGGGGCGCCTACCGTTGGGGCATGTCCGCAGCGATGCCCGACCCGGCTCAGCACCCGGTCACGGGTGGGCTCTTCCGCTCACCCGTGCCGCCGGGCACGGGCTGGCCGGGTGACCCTGCGACGGCGGACACGCCCGTCGCGACCACGGCGGCACAGGTGGTGCGCCTCGCGAGGCGGGCGGACGGCATACGCGAGCTGGATGCCCGCGTCAGCGTGTGCCGCGCCTGCCCGCGACTGGTGCGGTGGCGCGAGTCGGTCGCGGTCAGCGGCCGCCGGGCCGCGTTCGCCGACCAGCCGTACTGGGGACGCCCCGGCCCGTCGTTCGGCGACCCCGACGCGGAGGTGCTCGTCGTCGGGCTCGCTCCGGCGGCCAACGGCACCAACCGGACGGGGCGGATGTTCACCGGCGACCGCTCGGGCGACTGGCTGTATGCCGCGCTGCACCGCGCCGGCTACGCGAGCCAGCCGACGTCGGTGGCGGCGGGTGACGGGCTCACCTTGACCGGCCTGCGCATCGTCGCGACGGTGCGCTGCGCGCCGCCGGCGAACAAGCCGACCACCGAGGAGAAGGCGACGTGCGCGCCGTGGCTCGACCGCGACCTGGAGCTGTCGGAGCCGCGGCTGCGCTCGATGCTGGCGCTCGGGTCGATCGGCTGGGACGCGGCGCTGGGCGCAGCGCGTCGCCGGGGGTGGGCGGTGCCGGTGCCCAGGCCACGCTTCGGCCACGGGGTGGAGGTGCTGCTCGTGACCGGCGGCGGGCGCCCGGTGCGCCTCGTCGGCAGCTACCACGTGAGCCAGCAGAACACGTTCACCGGCAAGCTCACCGAGGCGATGCTCGACGAGGTCATCGGCCGGCTCTGA
>JABFXB010000495.1 GCA_013361975.1 Dermatophilaceae bacterium | reverse complement strand
AGCGACGCACAGCCGGAGCGCTGCACCCACGCATCGTGACCAGGATGATCAACCGGGCCGGCGCCCCCAGGCCATCAACCCGCAGCAAGAGCATCGATGCCGTGGGCCCGCCACGGCCGGGCCGAGGTGCACCGAAACCGGCACGCGCTCGCAGGGCGCTCACTAGCATGAGGCGGATGGGGAGGCACCGATGAACTACGGAGGCTTCCGATGGATCACCAGAGATCGCTGAAGTACGCGCTGGCCGGTGCCGGCGTCGCGGTACTGACTACTGCTGCGGCCGCGGTCGCGGCGCCCACCATCACACTCGTGTCGGGTCCGAGCCCCTACGCGGCCTGCACCGTCGGGGGGCCGGGGACGAACTACGTGAACGCCGAGGTCGAACCGAGCGTCGCGGTTGACCCGGCAAACCCCCGCACCATCATCGGCGCGTGGCAGCAGGACCGGTGGTCCAACGGCGCCGCGCACGGCTTGGTCGCCGGTTCCTCACGAAACGGTGGCGCCTCCTGGACCGAGACGCCCCTGCCGTTCTCGCTGTGCGCCCCCGGCGGAGCGCCCTACGAGCGTGCCTCGGACCCGTGGGTCTCGATCGGACCAGACGGCACCGCCTACGCGAACGCGATCTCCTTCGACGAGTCCACACCGCGCAACGCGGTCACGGCGGCGACATCGACGGACGGCGGTCTCACCTGGGGTCACCTCGCCACCATCCAGTCGTACGACACGAACCAGTTCTTCACCGACAAGAACTCCATCACGGCCGACCCCCTCCGGCCCGGGGTCGCGTACTCCGTCTGGGACACCCTCACCGACCCCATGACCAACCCGCGGGCCAACCTCGTCACGGCGGCCTTCACCGGCCCCGGCTACCTGTCCATGACCACGGACGGGGGCCAGCACTGGAGCACACCCCGAATCATCTTCCCCACCAAGACACGGCAGCAGACCATCGCGAACCAGATCGTCGTCGACCGCACCCACCCGGGCACCCTCTACGACTTCGCGGCCTGGTTCCAGTCACCGAACAGCGTCACCCAGTCCAACGTCCAGGTCGCGTTCGTGAAGTCGCTCGACGGAGGCCAGACATGGTCAGCACCTTCTGTCGTGGCTCAGCTGCAGGCCGTCGGCGTGACGGACCCGAACACCGGGGCACCGGTGCGCACCGGTGACATCATCCCCGAGCCGGCGATCGACCCGAGCACCGCCACTCTCTACGTCGCCTGGCAGGACGGGCGATTCAGCGGCGGCGCCTTCGACACCGTCGCGCTGTCCGCCTCCACCGACGGCGGCGCCACCTGGAGCCAACCGCGTGAAGTCAGCACCCGAACCGGTCGCCCAGCCTTCACGCCGAGCATCGCGGTGCGCGCCGACGGCACGGTGGCCCTGACGTACTACGACTTCCGCAACCTCGCTTCGGGCAACACGACGACACTTCCCACGGACTACTGGTTCAAGAGCTCGAAGGACGGCTTCCTCAGCGACACCCACATCGAAGGTTCCTTCGACCTCATGACTGCGCCCGTCGCCCGCGGCTTCTTCGTCGGGGACTACGAGGGACTTTCCGTAGCCGGGTCGACCTTCCGGGCGTTCTACGTCTCGACGAACTCCGGCAACCTCACCAACCGCACGGACGTGCGCACCGCCAGCATCACCCCCTGACGGCTCCCGCCCGTCAGGGGCGCAGCTCCATCCGGTTCTCCGGGGGCTGGTCGGTCGGCCAGCCCTCGGGAACACCGGTGTCGACGAATCCTGCCCGCTCGTACGCCCTGCGGGCGCGGGTGTTGTCGCTGCGGACCATGAGGAACGTCGAGCGTCGCTGGCCGGCGGCCCAGTCGACGACCGCGTCGATGAGCTCGCGCGCGACACCGGCGCCGCGGGCGGCGGGTGCCACCCACATCGAGATCAGCTCGACCTCGTGCTCGCCGACAGGCTGCCCGCTGACGACGCCGACGAGACCCGTGCCGTCATGGGCCAGGAGCGTCAGCGGCACCGTGGTCAGGCGCGAACGCCACTGCTGCTCCGGAGCATCCACCCAGTCGGCGTGCCGCGAACCGAACGCCCCGGGCGACTCCGACAGCGAGGCGAGCCGAACCTCCCGGAACATCTGCCAGTCGTCCGGTCCGATGCGCGTGATGTCCACGCGCAGAAACTAGCAAGGCCCGGTGGCTCGGTGCGTCACTCCTTGAGTGCGTGGAGTTCGTACTGGGCGAGCTTGCGGTAGAGCGTCGCCCGGCTCATGCCCAGCTCCGTTGCCGCCATCTTCATCGTCGTGCCGGGGCGGGTCAGGCACCGCACGATCTCGTCGCGCTCGAACGCCTCGATGCGGGTCAGGCGCCGCCGCGAGCCGCTCATCACCTCGGACGGCAGCTGCGCCAGGTCGACGACGTCCCCGCGGCCGGCCGCCTGCCTGACGGTGCGGACCAGCTGGTCGACGTTGCCCGGCCAGCCGCAGCCGGTCAGGGCTCTCTCGGCGGCTGCGGTGAAGTCGATCGGGCGACCTCGTGTGCGCTCTGCGACGTGTCGCGCCAACGGCATCACGTCCTCGGTGCGCTCGCGGAGCGGCGGCACCTCGACGACGGTGTCGACGAGCGGGCCGAGCCCGGGCGGCACGTGGGCGAACGACTCGGCGGTCAGGCACCACGACCGTGACTGCTCGCCGTCACGGCCGTCAGACGGCGACCCGGTGCCCGTGCGCCGGCCCCCCACCGCGCCCACCAGCGAGGCGGCTGCAACGGCGGGGAGCACGTCGACGTTGCGCACCACCACGGATGTCCACGGCTTGCTGATCTCGGGCGCCCAGGAGGAGAGCCAGGCGTCGACGTCCTCGGGGTCTGGCGAGCTGACGCTGAGGATGCGGTCGCGCGGGTGGGCCTGCCGGAGTGCCTGCGCGAGCAGCGTCGCGCGACCGGCCCCCACCTCCCCGACAGCGGCCACGACCCGTCCGCGGCTGATCGCGTCGGCGGCCCGGTCGACGGCCTCGCGCCACGCCGTCGACAGTCCTCGCAGGGTGCCCGAGCCCGGCTCGAGGCGCGCGGTCTCGACCCGGAAGACCTGTCCCCTCGGCGCGGCACGCGGTGTCTGTCCCCGTGAACGAGCCAGCATGAGCGAGGCCGTGTTGCCAGCCGCGGACTGTGCGAGGGCGAGCAGCAGGTCGCCCCGCGACCGGGACCACGTGGTGAGGTTGACGCTTCCCTCCAGCCGCCCCGTCACCGGGTCGACGACCGGGGCGGCAGCGCACGTGTAGGTGCACAGGCTGAGCGAGTAGTGCTCGTCGGCTCGCACCAGCGAGGGGGTGCGGTCGGCGAGGGCCATGCCGAGACCGTTCGTGCCGGCCTCACGCTCGGAGAAGGCGAAGCCCGGCGCGAGGTGCACGGCGTCCAGCGCACGCAGCAGGGAGGTGTCGCCGCTCAGCCGGTTCAGCACGAGTCCGTCGGCGTCGGTGAGCATCAGGCTGATCGGCTCGTTCGCGAGCGTCTCGTGCAGGCCGGTCAGGACCTCACGGCCGCACTGGAAGAAGAGCGAGTCCACATGGCGCGTCCCGGCGAAGAACGGCTCGACCGACTCGAGTGGAACCCCGTAGTCCTCGCTGCGCTGCCAGGACGCGATGACGCGCCCCGAGACCCGGGCCGCCCCGTCGGGCGATCCCTGCAGCGCCCACCGCTCGGGCAGCGCCCCCTCAACCGTCGGCACCATCGCCGCCTCCTCGAAGCCTCCTGGCAGCCTCCTGGCAGCCTCCACGAAGCCTTTTCGAAGGTACCTCGCGACGCGGCACGAGATGCCCGGACGACGTCTCAAATTGAGACACCGCCCCCGGTGCCGTCCTGCGCCGTCGTTCCTATCGTCGAAGGCGATCAACGTCGATCGCACCCGAGGAGACCAGATGTACAGCAAGGACGGCGAGAGCTACTTCATCGTCGACGCGCACGTCGCGTTGTGGGACGCCCGTCCCGAGAACCAGCGCAGCATCCACGGCAAGCAGTTCATCGACTGCTTCTACGACTACCACCGCAACCTCAGCCCCGAGGGCGAGGTGTGGTCCTACGAGGACTACCTCTACCAGGGCGGCGAGCGCCTCATGCGCGACCTCTTCGAGAACGGCTACGTCGACCACGCCGTGTTCCAGCCCGCCTTTCTCGGGGAGTTCTACAACAACGGCTTCGGCCAGACCGAGGAGGCCTCGGCCCTCGCCAAGGCGCACCCCGACAAGCTCACCTACAACCACAACTTCGACCCGCGCAACGGCGAGGTGGGACTCGAGCAGCTGCGGGCCGACGCCGAGCGGTTCGGCCTCAAGGGGGTCAAGCTCTACACCGCCGAGTGGCACGGCGAGTCGCGTGGCTGGCGCCTCGACGACCCGTGGGCCTACCGGTACTTCGAGGCCTGCCGCGAGCTGGGCATCACGAACATCCACATCCACAAGGGCCCGACGATCCGGCCCCTCGACCGCGACGCGTTCGACGTCGCCGACGTCGACCACGTCGCCACCGACTTCACCGACCTCAACTTCGTCGTCGAGCACTGCGGCCTGCCGAGGCTCGAGGACTTCTGCTGGATCGCCACCCAGGAGCCGAACGTGCACGCCGGGCTCGCCGTCGCGATGCCGTTCATCCACACCCGCCCGCGGTACTTCGCGCAGATCATCGGTGAGCTGCTCTACTGGGTCGGCGAGGACCGCATCCAGTTCTCGAGCGACTACGCCCTGTGGACCCCCAAGTGGCTCATCGAGAGGTTCGTCGACTTCCAGATCCCCGAGGACATGACGGAGTACGCCCCGGTCACGACGGCGCAGAAGAAGAAGATCCTCGGCCTCAACGCGGCCAAGATGTACGACATCGAGGTGCCCACCGAGCTGCGGCTGCCCGACGCCGACGAGCCGGCCACCGGCCCCCGCGGTGCTGACGACATCGCGGAGCGCGCCGCCGACCCGACCGAGCTGGCCGGGGTCTGACGATGGTGCTCGCCCTCCGCGGGACGACTGCCGACACCGCGACGTCCGCGACGGCATACACGGCCGCGCACGCCGCGCTGTCGACGGTCTTCGACCCCGAGCTCGACGAGCCGATCACCGACCTCGGGTTCGTCCGGTCGCTCGCCGTCGACGAGGCCAGGGTGACGGTCCACCTCAGGCTGCCCACGTCGTTCTGCTCACCGAACTTCGCCTACCTCATGGCCTCGGACGCCAAGGACGCGCTCACGGCGCTGCCGTGGACCGAGCACGTGGTGGTGCAGCTCGACGACCACCACGACAGCGACCTCATCAACGCGGGGCTCGCGGCCGACGCCGGCTACCGTGGGACCTTCCGCCACGAGGCCGAGCAGGACCTCGACGAGCTGCGCGAGACCTTCCGACGAAAGGCGCACACGGCCGCGATGGAGCGCTGCCTGACCGCCCTGCTCCGCGCGCAGCCCGACCGGCAGGTCGACCGCCTGGGCGAGGTCACGCTCGGCGACCTGCCCGACGACGAGCGCACCGCCGCGCTCCGACGCCGCCGCGCGGCGCTCGGGCTGCCCGACGTCCGAACGGCAGTCGTGCTCGTGTCCCACGACGGCACGACGTATGCCGCCGCGGACGTACCGCTCGCCCTGCGCCGGGCGCGCTCGACTCGAGTCTCGATCGACGGGAACGCGCACTTCTGTCGCGGCCTGCTGCGCACGCGCTACCCGGGCTCGGAGCAGGACCAGACCGAGCGACCGGAGGGCGCCGAGCCCGCCGACGCCGTGCTCCGACCACCGACCGCACCGACCGCACCGACATTCATCCCGCTCACCCAGCTGAAGGAGCACCTGTCATGACCACCATGCGAGCCGTTCAGGTCGTCGGCTACCACGAGGACCTGCGCATGACCGAGGTGCCGGTGCCCGAGCCGGCCGGTCCGTTCGACGTCGTCGTCAAGATCGGTGGCGCGGGCGTGTGCCGCACCGACCTGCACATCCTCGAGGGGCAGTGGGCCGAGAAGTCCCAGGTCGTGCTGCCCTACACGATCGGCCACGAGAACGCCGGGTGGGTGCACGCGGTGGGGTCGGCGGTCACCAACGTCAAAGAGGGTGACAAGGTCATCGTCCACCCGCTCATCACGTGCGGACTCTGCCGCGCCTGCCGCTCCGGCGACGACGTGCACTGCGAGAACAACCAGTTCCCGGGCATCGACACGAACGGCGGGTACGCCGAGTACCTCCGCACGTCGGCCCGCAGCGTCGTGCGCATCGACGACTCGCTCGAGCCGAAGGACGTCGCGGCGCTCGCCGACGCGGGTCTCACCGCCTACCACGCGGCCGCCAAGGCGGCGCGCCGGCTGACGCCACGCGACCGGGTCGTCGTCATCGGGGCCGGGGGACTGGGCCACATCGGCATCCAGGTGCTCCGGGCGCTCACGCCCGCCGAGATCGTCGTCGTCGACCGCAACGCCGACGCCGTGAAGCTGGCGCTCTCCATCGGCGCCGACCACGCGATCGTCGCCGACGGCACGCAGGTCGACCAGGTCCTCGACGTCACGGATGGCCAGGGGGCAGAGGTCGTCGTCGACTTCGTCGGCGAGAACGGCTCCACGGCAGAGGGACTCGCGATGACACGCAGGGCCGGCGACTACCACGTCGTCGGCTACGGCGAGAACGTCGACGTCCCCACGATCGACCTCGTCTCGACGGAGAAGAACGTCGTCGGCAACCTCGTCGGCTCCTACAACGACCTCCAGGACCTCATGGCCCTCGCCGCCCGCGGCGCCGTCACCCTGCACACGCAGACGTACGCGCTCGACGACTTCCAGTCCGCCATCGACGACCTGAACGCGGGCAACGTCCGCGGCCGGGCCATCCTCGTCCCCTGAGGTGCTGCCGTGAAGAGCTATCTCGGAGTCGGTGTCTCGGTCGGCGTCCTCGCCGGCCTCTGGACCCAGGTCAGCGTCCAGCTGGGTCTCGTCACGTGGGTCGCGTTCATCGCATGGGCCTGCTACTTCGCGGCCGGCGGCGGCTTCACGGGCTTCCGCAAGGGGCTCGCGGCGAACCTCAGCGGTGTCGTGTGGGGCTGGCTCGCCAGCCTCCTCGCCGCCCGACTGACGTTCGGGGGTGCGCTGGCGGTCATCGTCACGGTGCTCGCCTTCGTCCTCTGCGTCCAGGCGGCGGTGTCGCTCCTGTCGTTCATCCCCGGCGCCTTCGCGGGCACGGCGGTGTTCTTCGGCACCTCCTTCGCGTTCGGGTCGACGGTCCTCGCGCTCGTCGTGGGAGCCTGCCTCGGGTGGGCCTCCGGCATCCTGGGGGAGCGCATCCAGAAGGCCGTCGACGGCACCTCCGCAACCGGTCCCACCGAACCGGCGGACCCGGTCACACCCGCCGCCGCCTGAGCCGTCAGCTGAGCCGTCACCACGAGCAGTCACGAACCGACAGGAAGGAACCACCTTGATCTTCATCACCGCCAAGTTCCCCGTGAAGCCCGAGCACGCCGACGACTGGCCCGAGATCTCCCGGGACTTCACCGAGGCCACCCGCGCCGAGGAGGGCTGCCTCTGGTTCGACTGGTCGCGCAGCCTCGACGACCCGACCGAGTACGTCCTGGTCGAGGCGTTCCGCGACGACGCGGCCGGCGGCGCGCACGTGCAGAGCGACCACTTCAAGGAGGCGACGTCGAGCCTGCCGGCCTACCTCGCGGCCACGCCGAAGATCGTCAACACGACGATCGAGGGCACCGAGTGGTCGGACCTTGGGGAGATGGCGGTCGACGCTTAGCGGTCCGTGACGGGCCCGACCAGGACGGCGCTAGTGCTGGTCGGGCTCGCGGACGCCGATCCGGATCTTGCCCTTGCCGTCGCACTCCGACTGGTGGGACACCGCGTCCTTGCGCGCCTTCTCACGGGCTCGCCGAGCCGGACCGGTCCAGTCGCAGCTCTTGCAGTAGCCGAAGGAGAAGGCGCCGTCCTCCTGCGTGCCGTCGTCATGGGCCTTGGCGAGCTTCTCCAGAGTGGCCCTGTGCTTGTCGCCCTCGGCGTCGCGGACGGTGAGGTCGTGGCCGTCGCGTCGGAGGAAACGCAGGGACGCACCGGGCTTTGCCATGCGCACATCCTCTCCCGTCGGACCGGCCGTTGGACAGCGGCCACCTGGTCGGGGGCGCCGCACGGGCTCTCGAGCCACGTGGACGGGGTGCCCGAACGGCCACTCCGAGAGCGGGTTTCGCGCCCTGCCCAACCGTCCGCTATGGTCTACCTCGCAACCACGGGGCCTCGGCTCCGGAGGGCCGGCAAGCGGACGTAGCTCAGTTGGTAGAGCGCAACCTTGCCAAGGTTGAGGTCGCCGGTTCGAGCCCGGTCGTCCGCTCCGCTCGAAGGGCCCGTCGACTCACGTCGGCGGGCCCTTCCGCACGTCCGAGGGCGTATGCCGTCGGGCCGACGCCGCGTCGGAACGCTCCGCCACGCTGCGGCATACGTAGGCTGTCGGCATGGCGGCGAGCAAGAGCCCGGCGACGGAGATCGAGGTCGGCGACTTCACGGTGCGGCTCTCCAGCCCCGACCGCGTCTACTTCTCCGAGCGGGGCGAGACGAAGCTCGACCTCGCGCGGTACTACCAGTCCGTCGGGCCCGGGATCGTGAACGCACTGCGAGAACGGCCGTGCATGCTGCACCGGTTCCCCAAGGGGGTCGACGGGCCGAAGGTGCACCAGAAGCGGCTCCCGGCCGGCGCACCCCCGTGGGTCGAGACCGTGCGGCTGCACTTCCCGCGCTACGGGCTGCACGCCGACGAGCTGTGCGTGACCCGCCTCGCCGACGTCGTCTGGGCCGTGCAGATGTCGACCGTCGAGTTCCACCCGTGGAACAGCCGGCGTGCCGACACCGAGAAGCCCGACGAGTGGCGCATCGACCTCGACCCGATGCCGCAGTGCACCTTCGACAAGGTGCGGCGGGCCGCCGCCACGACCCACGAGATCCTCGACGAGCTCGGCGCCGTCGGCTGGCCCAAGACGTCCGGCGGCTCGGGCCTGCACGTCTACGTGCGCATCTCGCCGGAGTGGGGATTCAAGGACGTTCGCCGCGGAGCGCTCGCCTTCGCGCGGGAGGTCGAGCGGCGGCTGCCCGACGACGTGACGACGACCTGGTGGCGGCGCGACCGCTCACCGGAGGACCTCTTCGTCGACTACAACCAGAACGCCCGCGACCACACCATCGCGGCCGCCTACAGCGTGCGCGGCAACCCGCGCGGCACGGTGTCGGCCCCCCTCACCTGGGACGAGATCGCCGACGCCGAGCCGCAGGACTTCACCATCGCCACGATGCCCGAGCGGTTCGCGCGCCTCGGTGACCTGCACGCGGGCATCGACGACGCGGTGTTCGACTTCCGCGCGCTGCTCGAGTGGGCCGACCGCGACGAACGAGAGGGGAAGGACCTCCCACCCGAGCCCGACGACGCCGACGCGTCCTGAGGCCGACCCTCGACGCCGATTGGCGGTGCGGGCCGGTCTCGGGCGAAGATTGCCACCGACGCGTAGACACGCGCGACCACCCGAGGAGACCACGTGACAGTCCTGCACGACTTCAAGGCCACCGCCATCGACGGCTCGGAGGTGTCGCTCGAGGAGTACGCCGGAGACGTCCTCCTCGTCGTCAACACCGCCAGCGCCTGCGGCTTCACGCCCCAGTTCGCGGGACTCGAGGAGCTGTACCAGACGTACCGCGCGCAGGGACTGACGGTGCTCGGCTTCCCGTGCAACCAGTTCGGCAACCAGGACCCCGGCAGCGACGACGAGATCGGCGCCTTCTGCCAGAAGAACTACGGCGTCACGTTCCCGATGTTCTCCAAGGTGGACGTGAACGGCGACGACGCGCACCCCCTGTTCACGTGGCTCAAGTCCGAGCAGGGCGGCCTGCTCGGCAGCAAGATCAAGTGGAACTTCACCAAGTTCCTCGTCGGCCGTGACGGCGCCGTCATCGAGCGCTACGCACCCACGACCGAGCCCTCCTCCATCGCCGCCGACATCGAGAAGGCCCTCGCCCGGTAGGGCCTACGATCTGCGGGTGGACCACGCCCGCTTCGCCGACCGGGTCGCCCGCGAGGTCGTCGACGTCCGTCGCGGCTCTGAGGCACTCGACGCCATCTCGCGCGAGGGCTTCTGGGCCGTCGTCGCCACCTTCGAGGGCGAGGTCACCGCGGTGCGGTTCGGCGACGTCAGCCGGGCCACGCCCGCGGCGCCGCCGCCACCTGCACCCGTGGCGTGGCGACCCCTCGACCGTCACTGGTGCACCTCGCTCGACCGGGCGGCATACGTCGGCGCGGTGCGAGAGGTGCGGGAACGCATCGCGGCCGGCACCGTCTACCAGGTCAACGTCTGCCGCGTGCTGAGCCACGAGCTGGCTGCCGACGCGGATCTGGATGGCCTCGACGCCCTTCTGCGACAAGGCAACCCGGCGCCTCACGCCGCGCGGATCCGGTGCGGTGCAGCAGGCCTCGACGTCGTGAGCGCGTCGCCGGAGCTCTTCCTGGCCCGTCGAGGCGACACCGTCGTGACGCGGCCGATCAAGGGGACGGCCGCGACGGCAGACCAGATGCTGCCCAAGGACCACGCCGAGAACGTCATGATCGTCGACCTCATGCGCAACGACCTCTCGGGCGTCTGCGAGCCCGGCACCGTCTCGGTCGACGAGCTGTGCGCCGTCGAGGAGCACCCGGGCCTCGTCCACCTCGTCTCGACCGTCAGCGGTCGGCTGGACGCCGGCGCGACGTGGACCGACGTCTTCGCCGCCACGTACCCGCCCGGCTCCGTCTCGGGCGCCCCCAAGTCGAGCGCCCTCACCGCCATCCAGGACCTCGAGACACAGCCTCGCGGCCCGTACTGCGGGGCCGTCGGCTGGGTCGACGCCGACACCCGTGAGGCCGACCTCGCGGTCGGCATCCGCACCTTCTGGGCGGAGCGCGACGACACGGGCCGTCGGTGGCTGCGCTTCGGCACCGGGGCCGGCATCACCTGGCACTCCGACCCCGAGGGGGAGTGGGCCGAGACCGAGCTCAAGGCGGCCCGCCTCATCGGGCTCGCGGCCGGCACTGTGACACCATGAGGGCGCTCGCGAGTGACAGTTCGCAGCCATGGGGACAAGCCACAGGCACGAGCCGCAGGGAAGGGACCATGAGCACGACCATGCGCGTCTGGGTCGACGGCGAGCTCGTCGACCCCACCGGACCGTCGGTGTCCGCCCTCGACCACGCCGTGACGGTGGGCGACGGCGTCTTCGAGACGGCCAAGATCGTCGACGGGCGCCCGTTCGCCCTCTCGCGCCACCACCGGCGCCTCGAGCGGTCCGCAGCCGGGCTCGGCCTCCCACCCCTGGACCTCGGCGTCGTCGACAAGGGCGTCGCCGCGGTGCTCGACGGTCCGGCGATCCCGTTCGGCCGGCTGCGCTACAGCGTCACGGGTGGCATCGGCCCCCTCGGCTCCGACCGCGACGACTCGTCGCTGACCTACATCGTGCTCGCGGCCCCGCAGCCGCCGCCTCCCGAGAGCGGCAAGCTGACGGTCGTGCCCTGGACGCGCAACGAGCGCTCGGCGGTGGCCGGGCTCAAGACGACGTCGTACGCCGAGAACGTCGTCGCGCTCGCGCGGGCCAAGCAGCAGGGTGCCGTCGAGGCGGTCTTCGCCAACACCCGGGGCGAGCTGTGCGAGTGCACCGGCAGCAACGTCTTCGTCGTGGTGAACGGCACCGTGCTCACCCCGCCCGTCGGGTCGGGTCTGCTCGCCGGCATCACCCGTGAGCTGACCATCGAGTGGGGTCGGGCCGCCGGGTTCGACGTGCGTGAGGAGGCGCTGCCGCTCGACGTGCTGCAGACCGCCGACGAGGTGTTCATCACGAGCTCGACCAAGGACGTCCTGCCGATCCACGCCGTCGACGAGCGCCTGCTCCCCGAGAGCAACCCCGTGACGCGCCAGCTGCTGCGGGTGTTCCGCAGCAACGCCGAGCGGGACGCCGACCCGTGAGCCGCCCCG
>JABFXB010000564.1 GCA_013361975.1 Dermatophilaceae bacterium | reverse complement strand
TTCGAGCGGTGGCGCCGCGCGAACGAGGCGGCGAACGACTCGAGGATCGCGTCGCGGGTCATCCCGGTCTGCGACCGCATCGGGTCGACCCGCTTGTTCGCCGACTTCGTGCCCTTGTCGCTCATCTTCTCGCGGCCGATGCGCAGCACCTCGAGCATCTTGTCGGCGTCGATGTCGTAGGCCATGGTCACGTGGTGCAGCACGGCCCCGGCGACGAACCGTTTCTGGGCCGCACCGCCGATCTTGCCCTTGTCGCTGGCGATGTCGTTGAGCGGGACGAAGTGCGCGTTGACCCCGATGTCGGCGAGGGCGCCGATGACCCACTCGTCGAGGAACGAGTACGAGCGCTCGAAGCTGAGGCCCTCGACGAGCGACGTCGGCACGACGAGCGAGTAGGTGATGGTGTTGCCGGGCTCCATGAACATCGCACCGCCGCCGGAGATGCGGCGCACGACGTCGATGCCGTGCCGCTCGGCCCCTTCGGGGTCGACCTCGTTGCGGAACGACTGGAACGAGCCGATGACGACGAGCGGGCTGTCCCAGTCCCAGAAGCGCAGGGTGGGCGGGCGTTCGCCCGAGGCGACCTCGCGGGCGATGACCTCGTCGAGCGCGACGTGCATGGCGGGGTCGAGCACACGCGGCGGGATGACGTCGAAGACGTGGTCGTCCCAGCCGGTCGCCTTGCCGAGGGCCCGGCGAACCGCGATGCCGATCGCCTCCGCGGTGAAGCCGATCAGCGTGACGTCGTCGGCCAGCGCACCCGACACGGCGCCGGCCAGCTGGTCGACGCCGGCGTCGACCGGCATGCCGCTGAGGGCGGCGTTGATGTCGTCGAGGGCGTCGTCGGGCTCGAGGAAGAAGTCGCCCGAGACGCTCACGCCGGCGAGGCGCCCGTCGACCTCCTCGACGTCGACCGCCACGAGCTTGCCACCGGGAACCTTGTACTCACCACGCATGTCACCCACAACACCACACCCCGCCCGGGTATGCCGCGTGCCCGGGTTCGGCGCGAAACGCGCGGTCAGCGGGGCTGCCAGCCGGTGCGCCCGGCCCAGGCGTTCGCGCGCTGCCAGGCCTGCTCGAACCACGGCTCCTTCGCGACGACGTAGTCCGTCGTGGCCGCGTGGATGTCGACCAGCCGTCGCTTCTCGGCGGCGTACGCGTCCCGCTCGGTGGGCTCGTGACGCAACCAGTCACGGAAGAGGAGGGCGAATCGCCAACCGGCAGAGCCGTGCTCGCGCACGTGGACCTGCACGTGGTTGCCGGGGTCGCAGCCGCCGAGGAACCGCTTGCTCCACTGCCCGGGGGCGGCGCCGGACGGGTGCGGCGTGTCGGTGTGGTTGCCGTGGCTGAAGACGTAGCCGGCAGCAGTGAACGCGAGGCGGACGTCCTCTCGGTCGGCTTCGGCGAGGTGGCGCACCCCGATCTGGACGTCGATGACGTCCTTGGCGAGCAGTCCCGGCACCGACGT
Source organism: Dermatophilaceae bacterium (assembly GCA_013361975.1). Classification (GTDB taxonomy): domain Bacteria; phylum Actinomycetota; class Actinomycetes; order Actinomycetales; family Dermatophilaceae; genus Terrabacter. The sequence continues at coordinate 1,377 of JABFXB010000564.1, read as the reverse complement.
CGAGCCGACGTGCGACACCTCCGTGACGATCCCCGTCCGGGCGAGCGCGGCAGCGAGGCGGGCGACGACGCGTTCGGCGCGGGCCTCCCAGTCGGGGCGCGGCTCGACGACGCAGTCGGCCGCTCGCTCCGGACGGCGTGAGCGGGTGCCGTTCGCGAGGTTGGACGCGTACGGGGCGAGCCGTTGCTCCCAGAGGGCGTCGACGGCATACGCCAGCTGCTCGGGGGTGCCGTCGTTGGCGAGCACGACGTCGGCGACGGCGCGTCGCTGGGCATCGGTGGCCTGGGCAGCGATGCGGCGGCGGGCATCCGCCTCGTCGAGGCCGCGCTGCTCCACGAGACGACGTACGCGGGTGTCCTCGTCGGTCTCGACGACGACGGAGAGGTGCTCGTGCACCCAGAGGCCGCGCTCGACGAGCAGCGGCATGTCGTAGACGGAGACCGCGTCGGTGGGCGCACCTGCCCTGAGGTCCGCGACCCGCGCGACGATCGCCGGGCCGGTGATCGCGTCGAGCGCCGCGAGCTCGCCCGGGTCGTGGAAGACGACGGCCGCGAGCCCCGCGCGGTCGAGGGTGCCGTCGGGACGAATCACGCTGTCCCCGAAACGCTCCCGGATCGCGTCGAGCGTCGGCTGCCCCGGCTCCACGACCTCACGGGCGACGGCGTCGGCGTCGACGAGGTGCGCACCGAGCTCGGCCAGCCTCCGCGACACCGTCGACTTGCCCGACCCGATCCCTCCGGTGACCCCGACGCGCAGCACGCCCCCACCCTACGGGGGCAGCCGTCTCAGGCGAGGCGGGCCGGGAAGCCGCCGCGGGCCACGGGTCCCCAGCGGGTGGGCGTGACGCGCAGCAGCGACTTGCCCTGGTCGAGCATGGCCTGCCGGTACTCGTCCCAGTCGGGGTGCTCCCCCGAGATGGCGCGGTAGTAGTCGACGAGGGGCTCGACGGAGTCGGGCAGGTCGATGACCTCGCAGTCGCCGTCAACCTGGACCCACTCGCCGCCGAAGTCGTCGGACAGGACCAGCACGCTCACCTGCGGCCGCCTGCGGGCGTTGGCGGTCTTCGCGCGCTCGGGGTAGGTCGAGATGACGATGCGGCCCTCGTCGTCGACGCCTCCTGTCACGGGGGACATCTGCGGGCGACCGTCGGAGCGCTGCGTCACGAGCACCATGCTGTGCCGCGGTCGCACGAACTCGAGCAGCGTGTCGCGGTCGACCTCGGTGTTCGTGGCGATCTGTCGTGGCATGTCAGTCCTCCAGGAGCTCAGGTGGTCCCTTGCTGGCGCGGTCGAAGGTCGTGACGAGCGTCTCGGCGAGCCACGCGGCATACATCCGGTGGCTCCAGCCACTGCGTCGCACGAAGCGGTCGTAGATCTC
>JABFXB010000401.1 GCA_013361975.1 Dermatophilaceae bacterium | reverse complement strand
GCGCTGGCTCGCCGGCCGCGGCGACCTCGACTCCATGGTGTTCTGGCGCCTCATCAACGTCGAGCTGTGGCTGCGCGAGTTCGTGGACGTGGTGCGCACCGTCCAGGGGACGTCGACGGTCGCCGCTGCCTGACGCCCCATTCGTGTCGTTCCCGACGTGACTCTTCCCACGCCGCCGGGGCGCCGCACGCACGTATGCCGCGCCTCCTCGGGCTCTTCACAGGCTCCTGACCCAGACTGTGCGCTTTGCCTCCCCTCACGCACGACAAGGACAGCAGTGGCCCCACCACCTCACGGACGCCCCCCGAGGCGACGTCCCTCGCCGACGGGACGCCGGTCCCGCCGCTCCCTGCGCGAGCGGCTCGCCCTCGCCGGTGCCGTGCTGCTCACCCTCGTCGTCGGCGCGGCACCTGCCGTGGCCCAGTCGGTCAGCGACGGGGCGCCCGTGGACGTGGTCGGGCCTGCCGCCACGGTGCTCAGCGCCACCGCTGACGGTCAGGGCCGACTCGTCGAGGCGTTCGGCGACGTCCGTCGGGCACGGAACATCGCCGTGATCGTGCCCGGGGTCGGCTGGAACGCGTCCCTGCTGCGGGACGAGCAGGGTGCCGGGCGGCGGCACCCCGCCGTGCAGGCGCGCAGCCTGCTCGCCGAGATGCAGCGTTCGTCCCCTGGCACCCCGGCTGCGGTCGTGGTCTGGCTCGACTACGACCCCCCGGGCGGGATCGACACCGATGCCGCGCGGTCCGATCGCGCCGTCGACGGCGCGCCCCGGCTGGTCTCCTTCGTCGACGCCCTCCCCCGCTCGGCCAGGGTGAGCGTCGTGTGCCACAGCTACGGCTCCGTGGTGTGCGCCCACGCGGCGCCGCACCTGCGCATCACGGACCTGGTCGCCGTCGGGTCACCGGGCATGGACGTGTGGTCGCGAGCTGCCCTGGGCACGAAGGCCGACGTGTGGGCGGGCATCGCCCCCGACGACCCCATCGGCCTGGTTCCCCACACCCGCGTCGAGGGCTTCGGCCACGCCGCCGACCCGACGTCACCGGGCTTCGGCGCCAACGCCCTGCCGGTCGGCGGTGCGCACGGGCACAACGGCTACCTCGTCGCCGGCACCGAGTCTCTGCGGGCGATCGCGCTCCTGGCGACTGGCCGCCGACCGAGCTGACGGCGGACGGAGCGGCCACGACCGGATCAGGCGCTGCCCCGGAGGAAGCCGAGCAGAGCGCGCACGGGATGCGCGGCCGTGCTGAGGTGGGCCGCCGGCAACGAGCGTCATGGAAGGCGCCCGTCAGCCGAGGAGGTGCTCGATGGCGAGCTGCTGGAGCTTGACGAAGCCGTAGTCCCGCTCGGCGGCCTTCTCCGGGTCGAACCCGTCGTCGGTGGACAGGAGCTCCTCGACGCTCTCGCCCTCGGAGAGGGTCGGCTCGGCGAGGTCGAGCACGCCGGCATACTCGAGCGCCTCCTGGACCCGGGAGTCGGCCCGGAAGGCCCTGGCCTTGTCGGCGAGGAGGATGTAGGTGGACATGCACGCCTTGGCCGACTCCCAGACGCCGTCCATGTGCTCGGTGCGCGAGGGCTTGTAGTCGAAGTGCCGCGGGCCGGTGTAGCGCGGGCCGTCAGGGTGGCCCGGGAAGCCGTTCTCGATCAGGTCGACGGTGAAGAACGCCGAGATCAGGTCGCCGTGTCCGAAGACGAGGTCCTGGTCGTACTTCAGGCCGCGCTGGCCGTTGAGGTCGATGTGGAAGAGCTTGTCGCTCCACAGGGCCTGGCCCAGCGCGTGCGTGTAGTTGAGGTTGGCCATCTGCTCGTGCCCGGTCTCGGGGTTGAGTCCGACGATGTCACCGTGCTCCAGCTCGGCGATCAGCGCGAGGGCGTGGCCCGCGGTCGGCAGGAAGATGTCGCCGCGGGGCTCGTTCGGCTTGGGCTCCAGCGCGATCCGCAGGTCATACCCCTTGGCCTTGATGTAGCCGGCGACGGTGTCGAGGCCCTCCTTGTACCGCTCCATGGCGCTGTAGACGTCCTTGGAGCCGTCGTACTCGCTGCCCTCCCGACCACCCCACATGACGAACGTGGTGGCGCCCACCTGTGCGGCGAGGTCGACCGCGCGCAGCACCTTGCGCAGCCCGAAGCGACGGATCGAGCGGTCGTTGGCGGTGAGGCCGCCGTCCTTGAAGACCGGGTGGCTGAAGGTGTTCGTCGTGACCATCTCGATCGTGAGGCCCGCCCGGTCGGTGGCCTCCTTGAGCCGGCCGACGACCTGCTCCCTGGTCGCCTCGTCGGCCTCGAACGGGAAGACGTCGTTGTCGTGGAACGTCACGCCCCACGCGCCGAGCTCGGCGAGCTTGTCGGAGTACTCCCACGGGTCGAGCGCAGGACGGCTGGGACCGCCGAACGGGTCCGTGCCCGTCCAGCCGACCGTCCAGAGGCCGAACGAGAACTTGTCTTCGGGGCTGGGCTGACGCACCACGGGTCACTCCTCATCGAGATTTGTTGTGCTGCACAACATATCTCTCGCACCGAGATAGGGTCAATGCATGTCGACGAACTGGGGCGGCGGGCACGCCTCACCCTCCGCCACGAGACTCTCCGCCGGTGCACGGCAGTCGAGCCTGCGCGAGAGCAATCTCGCGCTCGTGGCACGGACCGTCTGCGCCTCGTCGACACCGGTCTCCCGAGCCGGGGTGGCGGCACGCACCGCGATGACCCGCTCGACGGTGTCGCGCCTCGTCGACGACCTCGTCGCCGCCGGGGTCCTCGCCGAGATCGAGCCGTCATCCGTCACGGGGCCGGGGCGCCCGGCCACCCCGCTGGCGCCCGGCACCGCCCTGGCGGCCCTCGGCCTCCAGGTCAAC
>JABFXB010000366.1 GCA_013361975.1 Dermatophilaceae bacterium | reverse complement strand
GGGCGGCTTCGGCTCGGACGACGAGGCGGCGGCATACGACAGGGCCCTCGACGCCCGGCAGGACGCGACCCTCTACTGACTCACTCCGCCGAGCCGCTCGACGGGCGCCGGCCGACCGCTCACTCGTCGCCGTTGGCGATGCGCTCGTGGTGGTGGATGACCTCGGCGATGATGAAGCCCAGGAACGACTCGGCGAAGACGGGGTCGAGCCCGGCGTCCTTCGCGAGCGCCCGGAGCCGGGCGATCTGCCGCTCCTCGCGCGCGGGGTCGGCCGCAGGCAGGTGGTGCTCCGCCTTGAGCTGACCGACCTGCTGGGTGCACTTGAAGCGCTCGGCGAGCAGGTGGACGAGCGCGGCGTCGATGTTGTCGATGCTGCTGCGCAGCCGGGCGAGCTCGGCTGGGACCTCTGGCACGTCGCTCACGTCGGCCAGCCTAGGCGGGTCAGCGCTCGACGAACCCGGAGGTTCCGTCCTTCGGAACGCCCTGCTGGACGACGACGGACTCGACGCGGCCCGGGCGGCGTGCCGTCGAGGGGTCCTCGCGCAGCAGCGCCTCGAGCCGCTCGACCGCGGCGACGCTGCCCTGGGCGACGACCTCGACCCGGCCGTCGGCGGTGTTGCGGGCGTGGCCGACGAGCCCGAGCTCGAGAGCGCGGGCCCGCGTCCACCAGCGGAAGCCCACCCCCTGCACGCTGCCGCGCACGAACATCGTCACCCGCACCGTCTCGCTGCCCACGCACACACGGTATGCCGCCGCGACCCGGGGTGCCGGGCCGCCGTCGTCCTGCCGGTCGGTCGTCCGGCTCCGTGCCGCGTGGCGTCGCAACGTCAGCCCCGTGCGTAACTATGCTCGCGGCAGGCACGAAGGTGAGTCAGCTCACCGGGGCCCACGGAAGGAGCGACGTGACGGCGTCGGCGATTTCTCGGGCGGCTGGCACGAGTCAGACCGCCGACACGGCCAGGGGGGCGACCCCCTCCCCCGGGCGTGCTCGTCCTGCTCGCATCGAGGGCCTCGACGGCCTCCGCGCCCTGGCGATCGCCGGGGTCCTCGTCTACCACCTCAACGCGTCGTGGCTGCCGGGCGGCTTCCTCGGCGTCGACGTCTTCTTCGTGGTGTCGGGCTTCCTCATCACCACGCTGCTCGTGCGCGAGCACCACCGCACCGGCCGCATCGCGCTGGGGCAGTTCTGGGTGCGCCGGGCCAGACGGCTGCTGCCGGCGCTGCTGCTGTGCGTCCTGACGAGCGTGCTCATCGCCCGGCTCGTCAGCCAAGACCTCCTCGTGGACGTCGCACGGCAGATGGTGGGGGCGCTCACCTTCTCGACGAACTGGCTCGAGGTCACGGCCGGCACCAGCTACTTCGACCAGACCGCTCCCCAGCTGTTCATGAACTTCTGGTCCCTCGCCGTCGAGGAGCAGTTCTACCTCGCCTGGCCCCTGCTGACGCTGGGACTGCTGGCGATGTCGAGCCGTGTCCGGGTCGGCGCAGCCCTCACCATCGGCGCCACCTCCACCGTGCTCATGGCCCTGCTCTTCACGCCGGGCACCGACGCCACCCGCGTCTACTACGGCACCGACACGCACGTCATGGGACTCATGGGCGGGGCCGCGCTCGCCTTCGCCTGGGCCAGCCCCCAGCTGGCCACCTGGGTGGCGCCCTCCCGGTGGGGGCGCCCCGGCCGGTATGCCGTCCCGCTGGCCGGCATGGTGCTGCTCGCCCAGATGGCCCTGCTCGACGAGCAGTCGTCGCTGACCTTCCGCGGTGGCATCGCCCTGGCGACGCTGGCCACGGCGGTGCTCGTCATGGGAGTCATCGAGCGCCGCCCTGACGGGGCGACGGCGCTGCAGCGGGTGGTGCGCCACCCCGTGGCCGTCTGGGTGGGAGCGCGGTCGTACTCCATCTACCTCTGGCACTGGCCGGTCATCCTGCTCGTCGCCCTCGACAACCCCTCGGCCCCGGGCACGCTGTCGCACCTGCTCACGCGCATCTGGTGCGTGCTCGTCACCCTGGCCCTCGCCGACCTCACCTACCGCTTCGTCGAGGCACCCTTCCGCTCGCTCGGCTTCCGCGGCGTCGCCTCGAGCCTGCGCGCGAGCGCGACCGCGTTGACGCGGCGCGGCAAGAAGGTCGTCGCCGGCGTGGTGGCCGGCGTCGCCGTGGTGACCGCCGTCATCGTCGTCACCGCACCCGACATGACAGAGACGGCCCGCATGCTCGCGGAGAACGAGGCTGCCGCGCAGTCCGACGACCCCGGCGCGGCCACACCGACACCGACGGCCCTCACGTCACCGGCCCCCGGCCGGGCCACGACACCCATCCGGTCGACAGGACCGACGACCGGAGGGATCACTGCCACCACGGCCACCTTCACCATGCCCAAGGGCCCCGAGATCGACGCGTACGGCGACTCCATCATGGTCGGCAGCCTGCAGGCGCTGCGCTACTACTTCCCGGGCATCCGCATCGACGCGAAGTCCAACCGCCGCTGGTCCGACGGCCTCACGGAGGTCACGGCCCGGGGCGATGCCAACCGGCGCGCCGTCGTCCTGGCCTTCGGCACCAATGCCGGCGTCGACGCCGACGCGGTCGAGCAGGTGCTCGACTCGCTCGGGCCGAGGCGCATGGTCGTCCTCGTCAACATCATGGGCCCGTTCGCCCGCATCGACTCCGACAACGCCACCCTCGAGCTCGTCGCCCGCGGCCGCCCCAACGTCGTCGTCGCCGACTGGGCCGACGCGATCCGGGCCCATCCCGAGCAGGTCCAGTCCGACCGGGTGCACCCCACCATCAAGGGCGCCCACCTGTTCTCGAAGACGGTGCGGCAGGCGCTGGCCGACCTCTCGCAGCGCA
>JABFXB010000065.1 GCA_013361975.1 Dermatophilaceae bacterium | reverse complement strand
CGTGACTCTGCCCCGTACTGTTCTGCTGTGAAGGCCCTGCTCGACGGAGCGGGGCCGCGCTGACGCAGGAGAGGCGAGTCCGGTGACCACGTCCACGACGCCCACGCCAGGTGTTCCGCTGCGCTCGGGAAGGCCGGCGCCGGCCGACGTCGACCGCTGGCTGCCCGACCCCTCCTGGCCGGTGCCGCCGCGCGGCTGGCAGCTGTGGGCCGCAGCCGGAACGCCCTCTCGAACCGCCCACGACGAGCGCCCGGGCGGTGAGCGCGGACGTGACGTGGAGCCTCCGATCGTCCACACTGTCCCCGTGACGACCGAATTGTCCGCTTCAGCCGTGCTCGACGAGCCGTCTTTCACGCTGCCGGCTCGCCCCGGCCTGCTGGTCCCCGAGCCGGTCGACCTGCTCGCCGACCCCGAGCCCCGCCGGCTGCCCGAGGGTGCGGTGTCCGGGTTCGCGGTCATCGGTGCGCTCGTGGCCTTCAGCTGCCTCGTGGGCGGTCTCACGGCCGGCCTCGTCGTCATCGGCGTCTCGACCCTCCTCGCGGCCATCGCCGCCCTCGTGACCGGTCGCGTGTCGCTCTCGTCCGTCGGCGGACAGCGAGGGGCGGCCCTGCTCCTCGGCGCCGCCGTAGCGGCCCTGATCGTGCCGTCCGTCACCGCGCACCAGCGGCGCGCCGCACCCGAGGTCGTCGCCGGCGTGCCCGTGAGCTCGCCCTTCACCGCCGGCACGCAGACCGCGTATGCCGCCGTGCCCTCCGCGGGCGAGTCCGCCACGTCCACCGTCGCGCCCGTGCAGGAGCCGGCCGCGGCACGCCCGGTTTGGGTGCCCGCTCCGCCTGTGCAGGCGTCCCCGGCGGTGCCGTCGGCCACCACTCCCGGGCTGACCCTCGCGCTCGACGCGCTCGACCCGAAGCCCGGCAAGCCCAGCAAGCCCAGCATCGCCGGTGTCGGAAACGGCGCGGGCCAGGGCTCCGCCACGTCCTCGGCCAAGGCGTCCGACCAGGCGTCGAAGGCTGCCGACAGGGCCGCCCGGAAGTCGGCCGACAAGGCCGCGAAGGCGAGCGAGAAGGCGGCGAAGACCGCGACGCAGACCGCGAAGAAGGCGGCGAAGGCCGCGAAGAAGGCCGCGACCGACGCCGCTTCGAAGACCGCCACGAGGTGGGGCGCGTCGGCGAAGTCCGTCCGCTGACCCTCGGCTCACGGGCACGTTGACCAGCCCGCACCAGCAGGCCTCGGCGCCAACGGGGCCCCCGTGTGCCACAGTGACCTCGTGGCGCACACAATGACCCGGGGCACGATCATCTGGTTCGTCGGTTCCGCGGTCGTCGGTGCTGCCGCGGGCGCGCTGCACCTGCTCCGCTCGGAGCTCGGCGGCGCCCACACCGGAGTCCCGCTCGCCGTCGGTGCGTTCGGCCTGACGGCCATCGCCGCCGCCATGCTCTTCCACGGTGTCGTCCTCGCGGCCCGCGAGCAGGACGCCGCCGCCGGCCCGGCGCCCCTCGAGGCGGACCCGGCTCCCGCGGGGGAGCGTGCCACGGCCTCAGGCCCCACCGCAGCCGCCGGGGCCCCCGAGCCCTCCAAGGGTGCCGAGCCCTCCAAGGGTGCCGAGCCCTCCGAGGCCTCCGAGCCCGCTGAGCCCGCTGAGCGCTCCGAGCCCGCTGAGCCGCCGGCCGTGTACACCTTCCGGGCCGGCAAACAGGTCACCGACCAGCCTCGGCGACCTGCGAAGCGCGACCGCCCCTCGCGCGGCTGACCGTCCGGCCTGTCGGTCCGTGCGGGCACAATGACGTCATGAGCGCCGGGCCCGCCCACTGGGTGCTGCACGTCGACCTCGACCAGTTCATCGCTGCGGTCGAGATGCTGCGCCGGCCCGAGCTCGTCGGCAAGCCCGTCATCGTCGGCGGCCGCGGTGACCCGACCGAGCGGGCCGTCGTGTCCACGGCGAGCTACGAGGCCCGCGCGTTCGGTGTCGGCTCGGGCATGCCGCTGCGGCTCGCCGCACGCAAGGCGCCCGACGCGGTCATCCTGCCGGTCGATGCCCCGGCCTACACCGAGGCGTCCGAACGCGTCATGGACACCCTGCGCGGGCTCGGCGTCGTCGTCGAGGTGCTCGGCTGGGACGAGGCCTTCCTCGGGGTCGAGACCGACGACCCCGAGGCGCTCGCGGGGCGGGTCCGCGGCGCCGTGCTCGAGGCGACCGACCTGCACAGCTCGGTCGGCATCGGCGACAACAAGGTGCGGGCGAAGATCGCGACGGGTTTCGGCAAGCCGCGCGGCGTCTTCCGCCTGACGCGCGAGAACTGGTTCGACGTCATGGGTGACCGCCCGACGATCGAGCTGTGGGGCGTCGGCTCGAAGGTGTCGAAGCGCCTCGCCGGGCACGGCATCGAGACGGTGCGACAGCTGGCCGAGGCCGACGAGGCCGCGCTCGTCGGCGAGTTCGGCCCGCGCATGGGGGTCTGGTACTCCCAGCTGGGTCGAGGCATCGGCTCGGCCGTGGTCGACGACACCCCGTGGATAGCGCGCGGGCACAGTCGCGAGACCACCTACCAGCGCAACCTGACGACTCCCGGCGAGGTGCGCGACGCGGTGCGCGAGCTCGCCGCCCAGGCGTTCGACGACACGGCCAAGGAGGGCCGTCCGGTCTTCCGGGTCACGCTCAAGGTCCGCTACGCACCGTTCTTCACCCAGACCAGGGCCCGCAAGCTGCCTGCGCCCACGACCGACCGCGACGAGGTCGTGGAGGCTGCGGTGGCGCTGGCCGAGGCGCTCGACGCCGACCGCGAGGTGCGGCTGCTCGGCGTGCGGGCCGAGATGGTCATGCCCGAGGAGGGCGATCCCGTCGAGCGCACCCC
>JABFXB010000052.1 GCA_013361975.1 Dermatophilaceae bacterium | reverse complement strand
CGACCAGATCCCGCAGCGCGCCAACGACATCCGCGTCCTCATGATGGAGATGACGCGCATCAGCAGCCACCTCATCTGCCTCGGCACCGGTGGCATGGAGATGGGCGCGACCACCGTCATGACCGTCGCGTTCCGTGAGCGCGAGCGGCTGCTGCGGGTCATCGAGATGGTGACCGGTCTGCGCATGAACAACGCGTACATCCGCCCCGGCGGTGTCGCCGTCGACCTGCCCCCGGGCTCGATCGACGCGCTGCGCGAGATGGTGCCGCAGGTGCGCCGCGGCCTCGGCGAGCTCGAGGCGCTGCTCAACGAGAACCCCATCCTCAAGGGCCGCACCGTCGACGTGGGCGTGCTCAGCCTCGCCGGCTGCATGGCGCTCGGCATCACCGGCCCGGTGCTCCGTTCGACGGGCCTGCCGCACGACCTGCGCAAGCTCGACCCGTACTGCGGCTACGAGACGTACGACTTCGACGTCATCACGCGCACCAGCCAGGACGCCTACGGCCGTCTGCGCATCCGCATCGACGAGATGTACCAGTCGCTGCGCATCATCGAGCAGGCCACCGACCGCCTCCAGGAGAACGAGGGCCCGGTCATGGTCGAGGACAAGAAGATCGCGTGGCCCGCGCAGCTCGCGCTCGGCAGCGACGGCCTCGGCAACAGCCTCGACCACATCCGCGAGATCATGGGCACCTCGATGGAGTCGCTGATCCACCACTTCAAGCTCGTCACCGAGGGCTTCCGGGTGCCGCCGGGCCAGGCGTACGTCGCGGTGGAGTCGCCCAAGGGCGAGCTCGGCTGCCACATCGTCTCCGACGGCGGCACGCGCCCCTACCGTGCGCACTTCCGCGACCCGAGCTTCAACAACCTGCAGGCCGTGGCCGCCATGTGCGAGGGCAGCCAGATCGCCGACGTCATCGTCGCCGTGGCCTCGATCGACCCCGTCATGGGAGGTGTGGACCGTTGAGCGGTCACGACGCTTCAGGCCACCTGCACGTCAGCCCCGAGTCCAAGGCGCCGTATGCCGCCGACGTCCTCGAGAAGCTGCACGCCGACGCCGCCGAGGTGGTCGCGCGCTACCCGCAGAAGCGCTCGGCGCTGCTGCCGCTGCTGCACCTCGTGCAGTCGGTCGACGGCTACGTCACCGGGCGTGGCGTCACCTTCTGCGCCGACGTGCTCGGCCTCACCGAGGCCGAGGTCAGCGGAGTCGCGACGTTCTACACGCAGTACAAGCGCCACCCCAACGGTGACTACACCGTCGGCGTCTGCACCAACACGCTCTGCGCGATCATGGGCGGCGACCTGATCTTCGACCGGGTCTCCGAGCACCTCGGCATCGGTCACGACGAGACCACCGAGGACGGCAGGATCACCCTCGAGCGCCTCGAGTGCAATGCCGCGTGCGACTACGCCCCGGTGGTCATGGCGAACTGGGAGTTCTTCGACAACCAGACGCCCGAGAGCACGATCGGCCTCGTCGACGACCTGCGCGCCGGCAAGGACGTCGCCCCCACCCGCGGCGCCGCCAAGGTCTGCACCTTCAAGGAGGTCTCGCGGGTGCTCGCGGGCTTCCACGACGGCCGCGGCGACGAGGGCGTGGGCGCCGGCCCGGCCTCGCTGCTCGGCCTGAAGATCGCCAACGAGAACGGCTGGGTCGCGCCGGGTTCCAACGGTGCCCGGTCCGCCTCCGACGGGAAGGACGGCTCGAAGTGACCGACACGCTGACCCCGATCCTCACGAAGTTCTGGGACGACCCGCAGTCCTGGACCCTCGCGACCTACGAGCGCCACGACGGCTACAAGGCCCTCGAGAAGGCGCTCGACATGGAGCCGCAGGCGATCATCGACGCCGTCAAGGACTCCAGCATCCGCGGCCGCGGCGGCGCCGGCTTCCCGACCGGCATGAAGTGGTCGTTCATGAGCCCGCCCGACGGCGGCCCGCGCTACCTCGTCGTCAACGCCGACGAGTCCGAGCCGGGCACGTGCAAGGACGTGCCGCTCATGATGGCCAACCCGCACTCGCTCATCGAGGGGGTGGCCATCTCCTCGTACGCCATCGGCTGCGAGCACGCGTTCATCTACCTCCGCGGTGAGGTCGTCCACGTCTACCGCCGCCTGCTGCGCGCCGTCGAGGAGGCCCGTGCCGCGGGCTACCTCGGTGACAACGTCGGCGGCAAGGGCGTCAAGGTCGACATCACCGTGCACGCCGGCGCCGGCGCGTACATCTGCGGCGAGGAGACCGCGCTGCTCGACTCGCTCGAGGGCCGCCGCGGGCAGCCGCGCCTCAAGCCGCCGTTCCCCGGTGCGGCCGGCCTCTACGCCCGCCCGACGTCGGTCAACAACGTCGAGTCCATCGCCTCGGTGCCCGGGATCATCCTCGAGGGCGCCGACTGGTTCAAGGGCATGGGCACCGAGAAGTCCACCGGCTTCGGCATCTTCAGCCTCTCGGGGCACGTCACCAACCCGGGCCAGTTCGAGGCCCCGCTCGGCATCACGATGCGTGAGCTCATCGAGCTCGCGGGCGGCATGCGCGGCGGCAAGAAGCTGAAGTTCTGGACGCCGGGTGGCAGCTCGACCCCGATCTTCACCGAGGAGCACCTCGACGTGCCGCTCGACTTCGACTCGGTCGCCGCGGCGGGCTCGATGCTCGGCACGCGCGCCCTGCAGGTCTTCGACGAGACCGTCTCGGTGGTGCGCGCCGTCGCCCGCTGGACCGACTTCTACGCCCACGAGTCCTGCGGCAAGTGCACGCCGTGCCGCGAGGGCACCTGGTGGCTGCGCCAGATCATGAACCGCATCGAGAACGGCCAGGGCACGCAGGACGACATCGACAAGCTCGTCGACATCTGCGACAAC
>JABFXB010000168.1 GCA_013361975.1 Dermatophilaceae bacterium | reverse complement strand
TCTACTGGTCCGCCGTCGACCGCGCGGTCCTCGCCTTCCAGCACGCGAAGGGCCTCGCCGAGACCGGCATCGTCGACCAGCCGACCTGGGACCGCCTGCAGGCCCTGACGAGCACGCCCGTGGTGCTGCCCCGCACCTCGACGGCCCTGCGCGTCAAGGATCTCCAGGTGCGGCTCAAGCTCAACGGGCGCTTCGCGTACGGCATCACCGGCGTCTACTGGTCCGCCGTCGACCGCGCGGTCCTCGCCTTCCAGCTCGCCCACGACCTCCCGCAGAGCGGCGTCGTCGACCAGCGCACCTGGGACCGCCTCAAGGCGGTGACCGCCAGCCCGGTCGTCATCGGCCGCACCGCCGCGACCGCCCAGCTCAAGGAGGTCCAGCTGCGGCTCAGGGCCGTCGGCCTCTGGGGCTACGGCATCACTGGGGCGTACTGGTCGGCGCTCGACCGTGCCGTGCTCACCTTCCAGCAGCAGCGCAACCTGCCCCAGTCCGGCGTCATCGACCAGCGCACCTGGTCACGTCTCGTCGCCCTGACCTACACGCCGGGCACGTTCGACCAGCACCGCTTCGACGCCGGGCTGCGCCCCCTGATGCCGACTGCCGCCTCGCTCGACAGCCGTTGCCGCACCGGTCGGGTCATGTGCGTCGACAAGGCCACCCGCACCCTGACCTGGGTCGTCGACGGCACGCCGAGCATGGTCATGTGGGCCCGCTTCGGCCGGCCGGGTGCCGAGACGCGCGAGGGCACGTTCCGGGTGTCGCGCAAGTACGAGTACGTCATCTCGAACCTCTTCTTCACGCCGATGCCGTACTCGATGTTCTTCTCCGGCGGCCAGGCCGTGCACTACTCGTCGAACTTCGCGCGGCTCGGCTACGCCAGCGCCAGCCACGGCTGCGTCAACATCGCCGACCACGCCCAGATCAAGTCGCTCTTCTTCAAGGTGCGGGTCGGCGACAAGGTCGTCGTGCACCCGTGACAGGCACGGTCAGTCGACGGATGCGGTGACCTTCGTGCCGAGCTCGACGGTGCGGCTGACGGTGCACCACTCGTCGTGCGAGCGCTTGACGAGCTTGGGCAGCATCTCGCGGGCCGTGTCGCCGGCCTCGCCCTCGGGGAAGCGCACCCGGAAGCTGACGTGGATGTCCTGCAGGTGGTTGCCGTGCTCGTCCTTGACCTTGTCGGCCGTCACGACGACCTCGAAGCTGTCGGGCTCGGCGCGACGCGACGTCACGGTGTCGACGTCGACAGCGGTGCATGCGGCGATGCCGGCGAGCAGCAGCTCCACCGGTGACAGCTCGTCGGTGCCCGAGCTCGTCGTGATGGAGCCACCACGGCGGTTGCGGGCCGTGTAGCGGCCCTGGGTGTCGCGGGTCAGGGTGATCTGGCGCAGGTCGTCGGAGCTCATGGGTGCAGCCTTCCAGAGTGGGCGGGGTGGGGTCAGAGCCAGGCGTCGGCGAGCAGCTCGTAGGAGCGCAGCCGCGCCTCGTGGTCGTGCGCACCGCAGGTGACGATGACCTCGTCGACGCCGGTGGCGTCGACGAACCCGGCCAGCCCCTCGCGTACCTCGTCGGCGGTGCCCACGAGCGAGACGCGCGTCATGTCCGACACGGCCTGCCGCTCGGCGGGTGTCCACTGCTCCATGAGGCTCGCGATGTCGCCGGTCGGCTCGGGCAGGGCCGTACGCCGCCCGGTGACGATTCCGTGGAAGCGCTGGAGCACGCTCGTGAAGAGTCGCTCGGCCTCGTCGGTCGTGTCGGCGACCATGACGTTGACGCCGGCCATGGTGCGCGGGGCGTCGAGACCACTGTCGCCCAGCTGCTCGGTCGACGGCGTGAACCGCGACCGGTAGACCTCGAGGGCGCTCATGAGCGCGGCCGGGGCGAAGTGCGAGGCGAACGAGTACGGCAGTCCGAGGGCTGCAGCGACCTGCGCGCCGCCATGGCTCGACCCGAGGATCCAGATCGGCACGCGAGTGCCCTCACCCGGGATCGCGCGCACCTTGGCGTCCGGGTCAGGGTCGCCGAGGTAGCCGATGAGCTCCTCGACCTCGCCGGCGAAGTTCATCGCCGCCGCCTCGTTGCGGCGCAGGGCGCGCGTCGTGAACGGGTCGGTGCCGGGGGCGCGGCCCAGTCCGAGGTCGATGCGTCCCGGGTGGATCGTCGCGAGCGTGCCGAACTGCTCGGCGACGACGTAGGGCGCGTGGTTGGGCAGCATGATGCCGCCGGCCCCGACCCGGATGGTCTCGGTGTGGTCGGCGACGTGGCCGATGAGGACCGCGGTCGAGCTGGAGGCAACCCCGCGCATGTTGTGGTGCTCAGCCATCCAGTAGCGCTGGTAGCCCCACTTCTCGGCGTGCCGCGCGATGTCGACGGTCGATGCGATCGCGTCGGTCGCGGTGCCGCCGTCGACGACGGGGACGAGGTCGAGGATGTTCAGCTGGGCTCTGGCAGGACTCACGAGGGTGCCAACCGACCGGATGGGCGACGTGTTCCCGACCGGCGTTCTCGACCCGGCGGTCGCCGCTCGTCGTCAGGGCAGGTTCAGCTGGGCGACCTGGTCGGCGTAGTCGGGGCAGAACGCCTGGACGCCCGCAGCCATCAGCTGCTTCGTGCGCAGGGCGTCACCGGTGTTGGCGAGCGGCTTCGAGGCGTCGTCGACGGCGATCTCGCGCAGCTGCACCCCACCGTTGCGCAGCGCCCAGCAGGTCGTGGTGCCGGTCTCGATGTCGTCGGCGACGCTCGCGCCGGTGACGGAGGCGCCGAGCTTCTCGGCGGCGAGGACGAACTGCGCCTCCTCCGCCGAGATGGAGGGCCGCGCGCTCGCGACGTCGGAGGGAAGGTCGGCGATCGTCGGGTCGGAC
>JABFXB010000521.1 GCA_013361975.1 Dermatophilaceae bacterium | reverse complement strand
CTGGCGAGCCGCATCGGTGTCTGCGCGATCCACTCGACGATGGTCGATTTCGGCATCCACGGCGGTGACGGACAGCCCCTGGGCACCTACCCGCCCCAGGTGGTGCTCGGCGCGCAGCCCGTCTCGCCGGAGACGATGGCCGAGGCGTATGCGGGGCTCGCCGACCACGGCACCCTCTGCGACGTCCACCCGGTGACGAGCGTCGTCCAGGGCAGCCGCACGCTGTGGGCCCCGCCGCCCGCCTGCCGGCAGGTCGCCGACCCGCACGCCGTCGACCAGGCGACGCAGTACCTGGAGTACAACATGACGCACGGGTCGGGCATCCTCAACCAGCTGACCGGGCGCCCCTCCGCCGGCAAGACCGGCACCTCCGACGGCAACGCCCAGTCGTGGTTCGTCGGCTACACCCCGCAGCTCGCCACCGCGGTGTGGGTCGGCAACCCGCTCAACCCGACCCGGCGGATGTTCGACGTGTCGATGGCAGGAAAGACGTGCGCGTCCATGACCGGCGCCTGCTACGCGGCGCCGATCTGGCGCAGGATCATGGACGGCGTTCTGTCGGGCGAGCCCGTGGAGCCGATGCCCTGACGGATCAGGCGCCGTCTCGCACCCTGCGCGCGAACGCCATTGAGCGAGAGCGCAGCTCGTCGATCCGACGCTCGACGAGAGACGCCGGATCGAGGCCGCCCTCCATCGCGTTCGGCAGCCTGCGCACGTGCTGCGAGCAGCTGAAGTCGGCATGGACGAGCGTGCCGAGGCTGTTGCCCTCGCGGCCGGCTGCCCCGGCCCGTCGGGCGACCCACAGCCGCACGTCGGCGGTGGCGAAGACGTCCTCGCACCAGGCGCACATCGCGCTCGCCTTACGCGTCCGCTCGGACGCCCGCAGGGCGAACGCCACGGGTTCGTCGTCGACGGGCACGACGGCATACGCCCTCTGGGGGTTGCTGCGGTCGACCCAGCCGAGGTAGTCGAGCTCCTCCCAGGAAAGCGCGTCGAGGTCGTGGGGGAGGCTGGCCTGCTTCGCCTCTCGGCGGGAGCAGTTCACGAGAGCAGCACGAATCTCATTGTCTGTCAGTGGTTTCACGGTGTTCCTGTCAGTCGGGCAGGACCGGGTGGTCCGGTCGGCCGGGGTGGGTGAGGTGACGCGGCACCGTGACCGCTGAGCAGGCCATGGTGGCCACCCGCCTTTCCGCGGGCACTCCCGCTGACTACTGACGACCGACGGCTCCGGGGACGGAGCGGCGTCCATCGTGGGTCAGCGGCGCTCCGTCAGTCCACTCGTTTTCAGAGGTTTCGTGTGCCACCGCCCGCAAAGACCCGCTTGAGTCCGGTTTGTCTCGGCAACATCTGCCGATATCGAGCCGTGACCTACACGGTTCAACTTTCGTCTGCGACCGTCGATGCAGTTCATCGGCCGGGGTCCTCCCCGGCCGGCCCGCCGGTACGCCGAGTCCTGTCCGCCGGCCGGGGCAGCTGCGCTTCACACGGACAGGAGCGGGGGACCCACTTTCTGGGCCGGCTAGGACCGGTCCTCGGGGTGAAGCCGCTACCCGCGGCCGGGCCACTTCCGCCCGAACCCGACAGCTCACCTCGAAGGCGTGGGAAGGAAATCGACCATGCCCGCTACGAGTCCTGCACGCCCCGGGCGCCACCGGCGCCCTGCACGTCGACTGCCGCTCCAGTCCCTCGCCCTCACCCCGCTCCTCGGCGCCGCCCTCCTCCTGGGCACCGGGGGAGCGCCCCCGGCCTCCACGAGCGCGCCGCCCCAGGCGGCCGCCCACGGCGCGAAGCCCGCGGCCAACTCGCCGGTCGTCGTCGCGACCGCGCCGGTCACGACCGTTCCGCGCCGCATCCAGGCACTGCACCTGGCTGCCGCCCAGGTGGGCAAGCCCTACCGCTGGGGCGCCGCCGGTCCGTATGCGTTCGACTGCTCGGGCCTCGTCTACTACGTGTACCGGACCCGCCTGCACGTGGCGTTGCCGCGCACGGCCAACGCCCAGCGCATCGCCACCGTGCGCGTGGCCAAGTCGAACATCCTGGCCGGCGACCTCGTCTTCTTCATGCGCTCCGGTCGGG
Source organism: Dermatophilaceae bacterium (assembly GCA_013361975.1). Taxonomy (GTDB): domain Bacteria; phylum Actinomycetota; class Actinomycetes; order Actinomycetales; family Dermatophilaceae; genus Terrabacter. The sequence goes on along the minus strand of JABFXB010000521.1, from coordinate 791 downwards.
CCTACCACGTCGGGGTTTATGCCGGCAGCGGCAAGGTGTGGCACTCGCCGCGACCGGGCCAGCGCGTGCAGCTCTCGAAGCTGTGGACCACCGCCTGGGTGGCCGGTCGGGTGCGCTAGGCACGGCTCGACGTCGCGGCGCGGCGCCTTGGACCGAGAGGTCGTCCGGTCCTCGCGTCGAGCGCAGTCCACCTGGAAGGCGGCGGCCAGCAAGGGTGCCGACGGGCCAGCCCCCCTCACGGCCCGCCCGGCTCCCGGCCTGCCGCCACGTCGTCCGCGTACGCGCGGTCGTCCTCCCCGGGGCGCGGCAGCGACGACGTGGGCTGCGACTACGCAGGACCGGATGGTAAGGAGCCGCAGGCCAGGAACCAGTCCTGACCTGCGGCTCCGCCGTGGGGCGCTGCTGCTCGCGGCGTCAGCGGCTCATGAGGTGTCTACATGAGGCCGGTCCGTGGCCCCCGACGTGCCATGGGGCTGGGTCATGTGCTTGCCGAACTTGCGGTAGTTGTCGTTGCTGCCCTTCGGCGGAGCCGACCTTCCGCACGTCGGACTGCGGCCGCGGCCCGGCTTCGCCGCCCATGCCGTAGGTCCGGGCGCTACGGTGCGAGTAGGAGGCGGGTCCAACGCCTCGTCGAAAGGGGCGCTCACATGTTCTGGATCTGGGTCGGACTCGTCCTTGTCGTGGTGCTCGCTCTCGCGGCGTGGGGCTCCCACCGCAGCAAGCAGGTTCGCGGCGCCTCGTCCATCCGGTCCGGGGGAGCCTCCAACGGCCCTCGCGACGGCCTCGACGAG
>JABFXB010000008.1 GCA_013361975.1 Dermatophilaceae bacterium | reverse complement strand
CGGCTCGCGTCGGGCAGCAGCGGGATCGAGTCGCGCCCGACGAGCAGCTCGGGGGCGTCGAGGACGAGTCGCTGACGCAGCCACCGGTGCTTCGGGCGCACGGAGACGCCCCCGAGCGTGTGCCACTCGAGGGCGTTGTCGCCGAACCGGATGAGACCCAGGCGCCAGCGGTCGGTCTGCGTGCAGCGCAGGCCGCAGAGCGTCAGGGGCAGGCCCTTGGCGATGTAGCGGCGGCGCAGGTAGGTCGTCGCGAGGACGACCACCGCGACCACCAGGAGCGTGCCGATCACGATCTCGGTCGAGACGAGAACGGACGGCACGCGGTGGCCTCAGTTCGCCTGCATCGAGGACGCGTCGACGTGCTCGGCCACGATGGTGACCACGTCGGAGTCGACCGAGAGGAAACCGCCGTCGACGGTCACCGTGCGTCGGTCGCCCTCGAGCGAGTCGATGGCGACCTCGCCCTCGACGAGGACGCCGAGGAGGGGGGCGTGGCCGGGCAGGATGCCCAGCTCGCCCGAGATGGACCGGGCGCGTACGAACTTGGCCTCGCCCTCCCAGACCTTCCGGTCGGCGGCAACCATCTCAACCTTGAGCGAACTCACGTTTCCTCCGGATCGTGGGGGTGTGCTCTGCAGTTTAGTGCCTCTGGAAGGATGCTCCGTACGCGAGGTGGCCCGGGCCGCCCGCGCCGATTCCCCACCTCCACAGGAGTCATTACCGATGAGCACTGCCGTGTCCGATGCCCTGCTCGAGCCGACCCGCCGTCCGGTGGCCGTCGCGACCCTGACCGACGTCATCGACGCCGAGGTCGCCGACAAGTCCGGTCTCGGGGGCGCCGCCGTCAAGGCCGGCTACGCCGCCGCGAAGAAGCTCGGCGGCAACTTCGTGTCGAGCGCCACCGACCGCCTGCTCCCCCAGTTCGCCACGGCGCTCGACCCGTTCTGGGCCACCAAGGGCGAGCAGTCGTTCGGCGCCCACCTCGCCGCGCAGCCCGAGGCCGCAGCAGACGCCCTGCTGGCCGTCACCGACGCGAAGGCTGCGAGCACGTCGCACGTCTCCGCGGCCAAGGTCTACGGCTCGCTGCGGGGCAAGGCCAAGGAGCACGTCGTCGCCGCGCTCCCCCGCCTCGGTGCCGCCGTGGAGCGCCTCGTCCCCTGAGGCCCCTGCGCGTCCGACGACGCCGATCACGTATGCCGCTGGGCCGGCTCCCGAGATGGGGAGCCGGCCCAGCGGCCTTTCGTCACCGACGCGTGTCAGTCGGCCTGCTGCTCGTGCGGCCGGTCCTTGGCGAGCCGTGGCAGCTCGGGGCTGTACTCGGAGCCGAGGTCGGCGATCGCCTGCCGCGCGAAGACCTGCTGCTCGGTGACCACGCGCTCGGAGCGGCCGCGCCCGATGAAGGTGACGACCCAGTGCAGCAGCGTCGTGATGCGGTGCTTGAAGCCGATGATGTAGACGAGGTGCACGGCCAGCCAGAGGATCCACGCGAAGAAGCCACTGAACTGCGCCTTGCCGACCGAGGCGACGGCCGAGAAGCGTGAGATCGTCGCCATCGAGCCCTTGTCGAAGTACTCGAACCGCCCCTGCGGTTGCTTGCCCTCGATGCGGCGCTGGATCTGTTCGGCGGCGTAGCGGCCACCTTGGATCGCGACCTGCGCGACGCCCGGCAGGCCGCGCAGGGCCATCATGTCGCCGACGACGAAGACCTCCGGGTGGCCGGGCAGCGTGAGGTCGTCGTTCACCTCGACCCGGCCGGCGCGGTCGATGCCGGCACCGGACTGCTCGGCCAGCTGCCGCCCGAGCGGCGACGCGCTGACACCCGCCGCCCACACCTTGCAGACCGACTCGATGCGCTCGCGGGAGCCGTCGCTCGTCTCGACCTCGATGCCGGTGGAGTCGACGTCGACCACCTTGGCGCCGAGGCGCACCTCGACGCCCATCTCGGTGAGCCGCTTGACGGCCCGGTCGCCGAGCTTCTCGCCGAACGAGCCGAGGACGGCGGGCGCGGCGTCGAGCAGGATGACGCGCGCCTTCGTCGGGTCGATGCGGCGGAAGTCGCGGCGCAGGGTGCGCCTGGCCAGCTCGGAGATCTGTCCGGCCATCTCGACGCCCGTGGGGCCGGCACCGACGACGACGAACGTCATGAGGCGCTCGATCTCGGCCGGGGTCGAGGCGAGCTCGGCCAGCTCGAACGAGCCGAAGATACGGCCGCGCAGCTCGAGGGCGTCGTCGATCGACTTCATGCCGGGCGCGTGCCGGGCGAACTGGTCGTTGCCGAACCACGACTGGCCGGCGCCGGCCGCGACGATCAGCGAGTCGTAGGGCGTCACGGTCTCGCGGCCCACGGTCGTGTGCGTCACGGTGCGTGCCTCGAGGTCGATGTCGGTGACGTCGCCGAGCAGCACCTTGGCGTTGCGCTGCCGGTGCAGCACCTCACGCGTCGAGGGCGCGATCTCGCCCTCGGAGAGGATGCCGGTCGCCACCTGGTAGAGCAGCGGCTGGAACAGGTGGTGCGTCGTGCGCGCGATCAGGGTGACGTCGACGTCGACGCCCTTCAGCCGCTGGGTGCTGAACAGTCCTCCGAAGCCCGATCCGATGACCACGACACGATGACGGGCTGGGGCGGACGGGGTGGGCTGGACGGGCTGAGTCATGACGGCGGCTCCTTGCTGCTCGACGGTACTCGTCTTCTCGTACAACACGGCAGCGCCGGCATCCCTTTCGGGACACCGGCGCCGGCGCATGTCTGCTCGATCACACTGATGGTCGAGCCGTGCGAACTCAGAGGTTCTTCTGGATCTCCGCCCACTGGCGCTCGACGTCCTCGAGGCCACCGCACATGAAGAAGGCCTGCTCACCGACGTGGT
>JABFXB010000385.1 GCA_013361975.1 Dermatophilaceae bacterium | reverse complement strand
TTCCGAACCCGGAAGCTAAGCCCTTCAGCGCCGATGGTACTGCACTGGTGACGGTGTGGGAGAGTAGGACGCAGCCGGACACACTTTCAGACGACCCCGCCGGGTAACCGGCGGGGTCGTCGTATTTCCGGCCCTTTTGGCGTCCACTAGGGTTGGGTCGTGCCTGAACTCATCCCCTCCCCGACGCGTATCCCCGTTCCCGGCGGCAAGGTCATCGACGAGCACGTCGGTGCCGTCAACACCCCCGACGCCGGGCTGCAGACCTCGGTCTCCGTGGCTCGCATGGTCGCGCCGGCCGGCTGGTCGGAGCCGTTCCAGACGCCGGAGTTCGACGAGATCACCCTGGTGCTCGCGGGCACCGTGCTCGTCGACCATGACGGTGGCACGGTCGAGGTCGGCGCCGGGCAGTCGGTGCTCACCCGCGGCGGCGAGCGCATCCGCTACTCCTGTGGCCCGGAGGGGGCGGAGTACGTCGCGGTCTGCCTGCCGGCCTTCCGCCCCGACACCGTGCACCGCGACGAGGATGACGCCACGTCGGCGGGGGAGGTGCCGCAGTGACCACAGCGGGGGAGGACGACACCGACCTGCTGGTGCGCGCTCCCAAGGTGCTCCTGCACGACCATCTCGACGGTGGGCTGCGTCCCCGGACCATCCTCGAGCTGGCGCACGACTGCGGCTACGACGGGCTGCCCGAGACCACTGCTGACGCACTGGGGAACTGGTTCCGCGAGAGCGCCGACTCGGGGTCGCTGCCGCGCTACCTCGAGACCTTCGACCACACCCTCGCGGTGATGCAGACCCGTGAAGGCCTCTTCCGGGTGGCGAGCGAGTGCGCCCAGGACCTCGCTGCCGACGGCGTGGTCTACGCCGAGAGCCGCTACGCGCCCGAGCAGCACCTCACCCAGGGTCTGACCCTCGAGGGCGTCGTCGAGGCCGTCAACGCCGGCCTGCGCGACGGCGAGGCGAAGGCCGCGGAAGCCGGGAACCCGATCCGCGTGACGTCGCTCCTGACCGCCATGCGGCATGCTGCGAAGTCGACCGAGATCGCCGAGCTCGCGATCCGCTACCGGGACGAGGGGGTGTCGGGATTCGACATCGCGGGTGCCGAGGCCGGCTACCCACCCACCCGTCACCTCGATGCCTTCGAGTACCTCCAGCGCGAGAACTTCCACTTCACCATCCACGCCGGCGAGGCGTTCGGGCTGCCCTCCATCTGGCAGGCCATCCAGTGGTGTGGGGCCGACCGCCTCGGGCACGGCGTGCGCATCGTCGACGACATCACCATCGACGGCTCGCCGTTCGCGGAGTGGCTCGAGGGCAACAAGGGCGACGCAGGGGCGCTGACCACCCTCGAGCTGGAGCGGGTGCGCCTCGGGCGCCTCGCGGCATACGTGCGCGACAAGCGCATCCCCCTGGAGATGTGCCCGAGCAGCAACCTGCAGACCTCCGCCGCGCCGTCGATCGCCCTGCACCCGATCACGCTGCTGCGCCGGCTGCGTTTCCGGGTCACCCTCAACACGGACAACCGGCTCATGAGCGGCACGTCGATGAGCCGTGAGGCAGCCTTGCTGCGCGACGAGGCCGGCTGGACCCTCGTGGACCTGCGCTGGGTCACCATCAACGCGATGAAGTCGGCGTTCATCCCGTTCGACGAGCGCCTCGAGCTCATCGACGGGGTCATCAAGCCCGGCTATGCCGAGCTCGGCTACGAGGCGCCTCCGATCGGCTGAGCAGGCGCTGCGGCGAGATCAGTCTGTGGCGAGTGCCGCGGTGACGGCGGCCGCGACGTGCAGACGCGTCGTCGGGAAGACCGGCACCGCGGAGTCGGACTGGTCGACGAGCAGCTCGATCTCGGTGCAGCCCAGGATGATGCCCTCGGCGCCCGCTGCGACGAGCCGCCCGATGACCTCGCGGTAGGCCTGGCGGGACTCGTCGCTGACGATGCCGAGGCACAGCTCCTCGTAGATGACCCGGTGCACCAGCGCGCGGTCGTCGGCCTCGGGCACGAGGACGGTGAGCCCGTGCCCGGCCAGCCGCTCGCGCAGGAACGGCTGCTCCATCGTGTATGCCGTCGCGAGCAGCCCCACACGCGACAGGCCGCGTGCGCGCACGGCTGCGGCCGTGACGTCGCCGATGTGGAGCAGCGGGATCGACACGGCGCGCTCGACCGCGTCGGCGACCTTGTGCATCGTGTTGGTGCAGAGCAGCAGCAGGTCGGCGCCGCCGGCCTCGAGCCCCGCGGCTGCCGTCGCCAGCAGCTCGCCGGCCTCGTCCCAACGGCTCTCGGCCTGGAGCCGCTCCACTGCGGCGAAGTCGACCGAGTGCAGCAGCACGCGGGCGGAGGCCAGGCCGCCGACTCGCTCACGCACGAGCTCGTTCGCGAGCCGGTAGTACTCGGCGCTCGACTCCCAGCTCATGCCGCCGAGCATCCCGACGAGCCTCACGACGGGGCTCCGGCTCCGAGCAGCGCGCCGAGCTCGACCTCCGCCTCGCGCGGGTGCACGCAGCGGGCCCCGTCGGAGCGGGCCCGGGCGACCACTGCGGGCTCGTCACGCCACAGGGTGAGGCCCCGCCGCACGAGGATGTGCGGCGGTTTGCGTCGCTCGGACAGGTCGCGCACGAACCGTCGCAGGGCCGTCAGGGTGCGGTTCTGACGCACGCACAGCGCGTCGGCCAGCAGCCCTTCCCCCTCGAGCGACGCGACCAGGCGTCCGGCGAAGAGGCCCTCGGCCAGCACGTAGTCGTGCGGCCTCGCCACGAGCGTGTGGCGCCCCGTGACGGCCGAAGCGCCGATGTCGTACACCGGCACCTCGACCGAGCCGTCGTCGACGAGAGCCCGCAGGGCAGAGACGGCCGCGCCGGCGTCCCAGGAG
>JABFXB010000319.1 GCA_013361975.1 Dermatophilaceae bacterium | reverse complement strand
GCTGGGCAGGCCGCTGCCCGACGTCTTCCGGCCTCACGTCACGATCGCTCGGACGGCTGATGCGGCCCGGCTCGACGCGGCCCGGTCGACCGCCCTGGCGGAGGGACTTCGCGTCGCCGGCACCGCGACCGCCCTCTGCCTCTATCGGCTCGACGGCCCGGGTCGCCTGGTGCGCGAGCAGGTCGTGCCCTTCGCGAACAGATCCGAGGAAGAGAATGGGAGGTGGCCCTCCCGTCCGCGAGCCTGATCGCAGGCCGACGGTCAGGGTCCTCGGTGACGCGGCCCAGCATCCTTTCAGCGACAGCGCCACATGATGTCCCTCGACTGTTGTCGACACCCCCGCGAGCGGGGACCGGAGGAAACGCATGTGTGGGATTGCCGGGTACTACGGGTTCGACGGCGACGCGGCCCTGCTCGAGCGGATGGCTCTCGAGCAGCACCATCGCGGACCCGACGACGCGCGGACCTTCATCGACGCTCCCGTGGGCCTCGCCCACCAGCGCCTCGTCATCCTGGACCGGGAGGGCGGCGCGCAGCCGATGACGTCGGCCGACGGTCGCTACGTCCTCGCGTACAACGGCGAGGTCTACAACTACCGCGAGCTCCGGGTCGAGCTCGAGGGGCTCTCGAGGAGCTTCTCGACCCAGGGTGACACCGAGGTCGTGCTCCAGTCCTTCGCCGAGTGGGGGACCGCGGCGTTCGACCGGTTCAACGGCATGTTCGCCCTCGCGGTGTGGGACCGGCACACCCGCACCCTGACCCTGGCGCGCGACCCCTTCGGCATCAAGCCGCTCCACCTCTGCCGGCTGCCCTCCGCCCCCGGCGGCGAGGGCACGCACCCGGCTGACGCCTGGCTCTTCGCGAGCGAGATCAAGCCGATCCTGGCCAGCGGCCTCGTCGAGCCCCGGCCGAACGACCGCACCGTCTACCGCTACCTGCGCTACCGGATCCACGACGACGGCGCCGAGACCTTCTTCGACGGCATCGAACGGGTGATGCCCGGTGAGGTCGTCACCCTGTCGACGGACGGCATACGGCGGGAGATGTTCAGCCGGCTGCAGCGCGACCTGCTCGACGGGAAGAGCCCGCGCGAGGGCTACGACGCGGGCGTCGCCGACGAGTTCCGGCAGCGGCTCACCACCGCCGTGGCGATGCGCCTGCGCTCCGACGTGCCGGTGGGCACGTCGCTCTCGGGCGGCCTGGACAGCTCGGCCATCACCGTGGCGATCGACCAGCTCCTCGGCGACGGCGCAGAGACGGCCGCCGTCGGCACCCGCCAGCGCACCTTCTCGGCCGTCTTCCCCGGCTACCGCAACGACGAGGAGCGCTACGTCGACGCTGCCGTCGGCGCGTGCACCCATGGCGTCCGGTCGCACAAGACCCGGCCCACGTCGGCCGAGTTCCTGCAGGACGTCAGCGACTTCGTGCGGGCCCAGGAGGAGCCGGTCATCTCGACCGGACCGTACGCCCAGTACCGGGTCATGAAGGACGCCAGCGAGTACGTCAGGGTGATGCTCGACGGCCAGGGCGCGGACGAGCTGCTCGCCGGCTACGTCCCCCAGCTCGTCGTCCACCTGAAGGACCTGCTCACGCGCGACCGCCGCTCCGCCTTCCGCGAGCTCTTCGCCTCCCGTGACGTCCTCGGACACCTCGCCGCCATGAGGACGCGGGCGCTGCTCCCCCACCGGAACGCGACGCCCGACCTGCTCCGTCCGGAGTTCCGCGCAGCCCACGCCACGGAGGCGTATGCCGTCCCGACGGGGAACCTGCGCACGCGCCTGGTGCACGACCTGTTCGTCGGGTCGCTCCCCGCGCTGCTGCGCTACGAGGACCGCAACACCATGCGCTTCTCCGTGGAGGGTCGCGTGCCCTTCCTCGACCCCGAGCTCGTGCGCACCGTCTTCACGCTCAGCGACGAGGCGATCATCCAGGGCGGGTGGAACAAGCGAGTCCTGCGCGACGCGACCGACGGGGTGCTGCCGCCGTCGATCAGCCGACGCCGCAACAAGATCGGGTTCACCACGCCGCAGCACGACTGGTTCCACGAGCAACGTGAGTTCGCCTACGACGTCTTCAGGTCGTCCTCCTTCAGGCAGCGGCCGTACTTCGACGCCGATGCGGTGCTGAAGGCCTTCGAGCGCTGGCTCGCCGGCCGCGGCGACCTCGACTCCATGGTGTTCTGGCGCCTCATCAACGTCGAGCTGTGGCTGCGCGAGTTCGTGGATGGGGTGCGCTCCGTCCACGGGACGTCGACGGTCGCCGCTGCCTGACGCCTCATTCGTGTCGTTCCCGACGTGACTCTTCCCACGCCGCCGGCGCGCCGCACGCACGTATGCCGCGCCTCCTCGGGCTCTTCACAGGCTCGTCACCCAGACTGTGCGCTTTGCCTCCCCTCACGCACGACAAGGACAGCAGTGGCCCCACCACCTCACGGACGCCAACCGAGGCGACGTCCCTCGCCGACGGGACGCCGGTCCCGCCGCTCCCTGCGCGAGCGGCTCGCCCTCGCCGGTGCCGCGCTGCTCACCCTCGTCGTCGGCGCGGCACCTGCCGTGGCCCAGTCGGTCAGCGACGGGGCGCCCGTGGACGTCGTCGGGCCTGCCGCCACGGTGCTCAGCGCCACCGCTGACGGTCAGGGCCGACTCGTCGAGGCGTTCGGCGACATCCGTCGGGCACGGAACATCGCCGTGATCGTGCCCGGGGTCGGCTGGAACGCGTCCCTGCTCCGGGACGAGCAGGGTGCCGGGCGGCGGCACCCCGCTGTGCAGGCGCGCAGCCTGCTCGCCGAGATGCAGCGTTCGTCCCCTCGCACCCCGGCTGCGGTCGTGGTCTGGCTCGACTACGACCCCCCGGGCGGGATCGACACCGATGCC
>JABFXB010000450.1 GCA_013361975.1 Dermatophilaceae bacterium | reverse complement strand
ACGAGGTCGAGTACTCCTGCGGCGTCGACGCCCTGGGCCGACGGGGTGCTGCGGGGAAGGGTCACGAGCGTGAGGCTACGCGTCGGGGACCCGTGGTGGGGGCAGCGCAGGGCCGCCCGTGCGGCGAGCCCGACGGGCCGGGTTCAGACCGAGACGTCGAGGGGGGCGTATGCCGCCCCGACCGCCTCGAGGGCCGCCTTGCCACCGTCGATGGCGGTGAGGATCCACAGCCCGTCCTCACGGACCGCGACCGTGTGCTCGGCGTGCGCGGCGCGCGACCCGTCGGCCGTGACGACGGTCCAGTCGTCGGCGAGCACCTTGGTGTCGGTCGACCCCAGCGTGATCATCGGCTCGATGGCGCCGGTGAAGCCATCGACGAGCTTCGGGCCCGTCTCTCGCACCGCGTAGTTCGGAATCTGCGGGTCCATGTGCATCTGCGTGCCGATGCCGTGGCCGACGTACTCGTCGATGACGCCGTAGACGCGTCCGTCGCGCTCGGCCGCACCCTCGATGCTCGCCTCGACGGCGTCACCCACGGCATACAGCCGGCCACCGACCTGCATGGCGGCGATGCCGGCATACAGGCTGGCCTCGGTGGCGGCGATGAGGGCGAGGTCCTCGGGGCGCCCCGCCTCGGGGCCGCCGACGACCGCGGTGAAGGCGGCGTCGCCGTTCCAGCCCCTCACCTCGGCGCCGCAGTCGATGGAGACGATGTCGCCCGCGTCGAGCACCTGCTTGCCGGGGATGCCGTGGACGACCTCGTCGTTGACGCTCGTGCACAGCGTGTGGCTGTAGCCGGGCACCAGCTGGAAGTTCGGGATGCCGCCGTGGCTGCGGATGAAGTCCTCGGCGAGGCGGTCGAGCTCGAGCGTGGTGACGCCCGGGCGCACCTCGCCCGCGAGCATCTCGAGGGTGCGCCCGACGAGCAGTCCTGCCTCACGCATGAGGAGGAGCTGCTCGTCGGTGCGGCCCTGGAGCCGGGTGCGGCGTCCGAACATCAGGCGTGCTGGGGCAGGGCGGCGATGACGCGGTCGGTGACCTCGTCGACCTCGCCCATGCCGTCGACCTTCACGAGGAGACCGACCTGGTCGTAGTGGTGCGCCAGCGGGGCGGTCTCCTTGCGGTAGATCGCCTGGCGCTCACGGATGACCTCCTCGGTGTCGTCGGCGCGGCCCTCGGTCTCGGCGCGCTTGAGCAGGCGCTGGACGATGGCGTCCTCGTCGACCTCGAGCTCGAGGACGGCGTCGAGTGCGTGACCGTGGCGCGCGAGCATCGCGTCGAGCGCGTCGACCTGGCCCGACGTGCGCGGGTAGCCGTCGAGCAGGAAGCCGTGCGTGGCGTCGTCCCAGGAGAGTCGGTCCTCGACGATCTCGTTGGTGATGTCGTCGGAGACGTAGCCGCCCGACTTGATGATCTCGTCGACCTTGACGCCCAGCGGGGTCTGGTCCTTGATGTTGGCGCGGAAGATGTCGCCGGTCGAGATGGCCGGGATGCCGAGACGGTCGGCGATCCGTGCCGCCTGGGTGCCCTTACCGGCGCCGGGCGGGCCGAGGATGATCAGTCGCATTTAACGGAGGAACCCTTCGTAGTGACGCTGCTGCAGCTGCGCCTCGATCTGCTTGACCGTCTCGAGACCCACACCGACCACGATGAGGATCGAGGTGCCCCCGAACGGGAAGTTCTGGTTGGCGCCGACGAGCACCAGGGCGACGAGCGGGATGAGCGAGACGATCGCGAGGTAGATGGCACCCGGCACGGTGATTCGGGTCAGGACGTAGTTGAGGTACTCGGCCGTGGGTCGCCCGGCCCGGATACCCGGGATGAAGCCGCCGTACTTCTTCATGTTCTCGGCGACCTCGGTCGGGTTGAACGTGATCGAGACGTAGAAGAACGTGAAGAAGAGGATGAGGGCGACGTAGATCGCCATGTAGATGGGGTGGTCACCGCGCACCAGGTTCGTCTGCACCCACGTCACCCAGTCGGGGTTGTTGCCGTCGGCGCGCGTGTTGAACTGCGCGATGAGGCCGGGCAGGGCGAGCAGCGAGCTCGCGAAGATGACCGGGATGACACCGGCCATGTTGACCTTGAGCGGGATGTACGTGGACGTGCCGCCGTACATGCGCCGGCCGACCATGCGCTTGGCGTACTGGACCGGGATGCGTCGCTGCGACTGCTCGACGAAGACGACCGCGGCGATGACGAAGATGCCGAGCACGATGATGCCGAGGAAGGTGCCCCAGCCCTTGTTCTCGCGGATGCCCCACAGCGAGGCGGGGAAGCCGGCGGCGATCGAGGTGAAGATCATCAGCGACATGCCGTTGCCGACACCCTTGTCGGTGATGAGCTCGCCGAACCACATGATCAGGCCGGTGCCGGCCGTCATGGTGAGCACCATGATCACGATGGTGACCATCGACTGGTCGGTCATGATCGAGCTGCAGGACCCGCCGAAGAGGCTGGAGGGGTTGCGCGCAAAGGTGACGAGCGTCGCCGACTGGAGGATCGCGAGGCCGATCGTCAGGTAGCGGGTGTACTGGGTCAGCTTGGTCTGACCCGACTGGCCCTCCTCCTTGAGCGCCTCGAAGCGCGGGATGACCACCGTGAGCAGCTGGATGATGATGCTCGCCGTGATGTACGGCATGATCCCGAGCGCGAACACGGACAGCTGCAGCAGCGCACCGCCGCTGAAGAGGTTGGCGAGGTTGAGGAACCCGCTCTGGTCACCCGACCGGCCCTTGTTGGCCTCGAGACAGTTCTGCACGAGGCTGTAGCTGACACCGGGCGTCGGCACGTGGGAGCCGAGCCGGAACAGCACGATGATGCCGAGCGTGAAAAGCAGCTTCTTGCGCAGGTCCGGGGTACGGAACGCGCGTGCGAAGGCG
>JABFXB010000493.1 GCA_013361975.1 Dermatophilaceae bacterium | reverse complement strand
GAGTCGATGACCCGCGAGTCGGTGTGGCGGCAGAACGGGCAGTGCACGTCTGGTCACCTTCCCTTCCCCGAGACCCGGTCGTTCAGCGTGGTGACGGCCACCCTGTATGCCGTCCACGACCTCCCGAGAGCCGCCCGGTGTTCGTGGGACCGGGCGAGGCTGGGGACAGGGCTGGGGACGACGTGGGGATGACCTGTGTGTAACCCCTGATCTGTTGGGGACTACATGTGGACGTCTTACATCTGTGTAACTACTAGATGTAGGGGTAACTGTAGGCATGCTGTGACCCGGATCGCAAGCGAATCGAGAACCTCCGGCGCGCCGTGTCGCTGACCTGCACAAACGTCACAGGAGCCCCATCCGCCCCGGCGTGTCGGACCCGCCCAACCTGCCTCCCGACCCAACATCTAGGGGTCCACGTCGCCGTCGACTCCCCCATCTGCGCCTCAGCGCCACCCTGGACGCGCAGGGACCCCGACGTGCCTGACCTTGGACGTCCTTGCCCAAATCTCCCCCGTGCCGCAGGCTTCCTACCGTGACAAACCGGACGGCGCTCGAGGAGAACCTGGACCACGCTCAACGGCGCGATGACGCGTTGTGGCGCTACGACGTCCTCGGCCGCGCGCCGGGCCGCGAGCTTCAGGCCCTCGTCGACATCGCCGCGCAGGTGTGCGCCGTGCCCACCGCCGCCATCAACCTCATCACCGCCACCGAGCAGCAGCAGATCGCCACCACGGGCTTCGAGCCGTCGATCTGTGCGCGCGAGGACTCGATGTGCGCGGCGGTGCTCGAGCACACCGACCGGGTTGTCGTGCCGAACGCCAGCCTCGACGACCGGTTCCGCGAGAACCCCTTCGTCACCGGCGTCCTCGGCAACGTCCGCTTCTACGCCTCCGCGCCCCTCATCACTCCGGAAGGTGTGATCATCGGCCGCCTCTGCGTGTTCGACTCGCGCCCTCGAGAGCTCGACGTCGCCCAGGAGGACGCCCTCGTCGCCATCGCCGAGCGCGTGGTCGACGTGCTCGAGCTGCGCCTGCGCAGTCGCGAGCTCGAGGACTCACTGGCCGCCCTCACCCAGACCCGTGACGAGCTGCGCCGGTCGAACGAGGCGCTGTCGGTCTTCGCCGGTCAGGTCAGCCACGACCTGCGCACTCCCCTCACCGCGATCATGGCGAGCACCGAGATGCTCGGTCAGCAGCCCTCGGTCGTCGAGGACCAGTGGGCCGGGCGGCTCGTGGCGACCGCCTTCCGCTCGGCCACCCGCATGGCCGGCATGATCGAACAGATCCTCGCCCACGCCCGCGTGGGCGCCGAGATGCGCAAGGCTCCCACCGACCTGCGCGTCGTGCTCGACTCGGTGCTCGAGGACCTCGCGCCGACCCTCTCGTCGCGGCGCGCCACCGTCGAGGTGGGCCCGCTGCCCACCGTGCCGGCCGACGCCCAGCAGCTCTACTCGGTGCTGCTGAACGTCGTCTCGAACGCCGTGAAGTACGCCCGTCGCGACGTGCCGCCGACGATTGACATCACAGCGGCGCAGCGGGGTCGATCGTGGCGGATCTCGGTGCGCGACAACGGCATCGGCATCCCCGAGAACGAACGTGACCGCGTCTTCGAGCTCTTCAACCGGGTCGAGACCTCGGTCGAGGGCAGCGGCATCGGTCTCGCCACGGTCAAGCGCATCATCGAGGCCCACGGCGGCTCGATCGGCGTCAGCTCTTCGGACGGCCCCGGGACCGTCGTCTGGTTCGAGCTTCCGGCCACCGACGTCGGCGCCGAGCACTGACCGGCCGCGACGCTCGGGCCAGCACCAACCAGGCGACCGCGAACGCGACGGGCGCACGCAGCTCGACGAGCCCGCCCCGGACGACGAGCAGCACGAACGCCCAGACGGCGGAGCCGTCGTCCAGCGCCTCCGACAGCGACGCGGCGCCGGCTGTCGCGCCGCCGTCGACCACGACCGCCGCTGCCGTCACGGCGCCCCCGATGAGAGCGGCCAGCGCTGCCCAGCGCAGCCTCGACCGGAGCGGGGCGCACGCAGCCCCCGGCCGAACCGGACCCGGGAGCACCACGGCGTCGAGCGGCCCCGTGGCGACGGGCCCACCTCTCTCGTCCACGGGCCCACGCGGCGGGTCGCTCGTCGGCTCGAGCCCCGGCTGGCGCAGGGCGACGGCGATGACGATCCCGAACGCCACGACACCGAGCAGCACCGGTGACGACACCGCGACGACTGCCGCGTCGGCCGCTGCGATCGGACCGTAGCCACCCCAGGCGATGAGCACCGGCGGCACGGCTTGCAGCGCCACGGCACTCAGGCACGCCCTCACCACCAGGGCGTCCCTGCGGCACGACGCCACGGGACCGGTCACGGCACCAGTCGCGGCCAGCGCAACGCGTCCGACCCCAGGCTGGGCCCAGTGGTGGTGCAGGCACGCTCGTCGGCACCCTGCATGATGCGCAGGTCGGGGCGCCCGGCGGCGACGGCAACGAGGTTGTGGGCGCTGTCGGTGCCTGCCCTGAGGTAGTCGGAGTGCCCTGTTGAGGTGCGGCCCACGTCGACGAAGCTGGACCGGGGCCGCATCCAGTGGTTGCAGCCGGTGCCCGGGTGCTTGGGAGCGAACGTCGAGAGCCGCAGGGCGCGCCCGACGTCCTGCGCGCGCGTGCCGTGCACCACCCAGCCGTAGCTGAAGACGTCGTCGCCGATGGCACCGAGCACGTTGAGGGCGCCCGGCTTGAGGGCGGTCTGCGCCAGGTCGGTGAAGGGCAGTCCCGGCGCCCCGAACACGGCGACGTCGTCGATCGCGCTGGTGCGCAGGGTGGCGAAGCCGGCGAGCGTCGCACCGTAGGAGTGCGCCCACACCGTCTGGTGCGCGGGTCGGTCACGCGCG
>JABFXB010000106.1 GCA_013361975.1 Dermatophilaceae bacterium | reverse complement strand
AGGGCGCCGAACACGGCGTCGAGCGCGGCGATGACCGCGATCGGCAGGTAGGGCTGGAGCCACACCGGCACCGACGGGTTGAGGAAGAGTCCCACCGCGAGTCCGGCCAGCAGGCCGAGAACTGGGATCACGAGGGACGCTCCTGACTGGTCGGTGGAGGGGTGGTGCCGGTGGTGCTCGGGACGGGGCTGCGTTGCGGGCCGCTCGTGCCCTGCTGGAGCCCCGGCACGCTGGGCGCGGACGAGCCTACGGGTGGCCGGATGGGTTCGGCGACCTCCAGCCGTGCAGCCGAGTCGCCCGGGACCGTGAGGTTGTCGCTGCCGGCGAGGACGGAGCGGATCTTGAACTCCTCGGTCAGCTGCGACAGGTAGACACCGGCGAAGGAGGGCTCGAACAGCTGCTGCATCGCCTGGGAGTCACCCAGGGCGGTGATGACGTAGGGCCGTGCCAGGGGACGGAAGTCGACGATGATGGCCTGCCCGGCGAACCGGATCGCCGCTGTCGAGCTGAGCCGGTGGCCGTTGATCGAGATGGCCTCTGCGCCGGCGCCCCACAGTCCGTTGACCACGATCTGCAGGTCGGCGGAGGTCACCCGCCCCGCCTCGAAGCCGCTGCTCGGACGGTTGCCGGCGTTGGCGTCGGCGACGGTCGATGCCGCGTCGTCGAGGGTGAGGGTGAGACCCGGGCCCTTGAGGGGCACGGCGGCCGCCTGCACCTCGAGGCTCTTGATGGTGGTGGTCAGGTCGCCGCCGCCGGACTGCTGCAGTGCGAGCGCCTCGTAGTCGCGCACCTGCTTGCCCAGCGCCGCCACCCCGGCCTCCTGCTGGACGCCGTGCTCCTGCTGCGCCTCGATGCGCGTGACGAGCTCGCTCTTGACAGCGGCGGCGGCGGTCGGCTTCGGCCGCAGGGACTGCGCGGCGACCGCGAAGAGGAAGCCGGTGAGGATCGCGAGCACGACGACGAGCACGGTGCGCGTCGAGGTCGCCCGCGGCAGCCCGGCGGCGACCCTGCGGTCGGCGGCCTCCTGGTAGCCCGCGTCGAGGGGACGCTCCATCATCGTGGTGAGCAGCGTCATCGAGGCGTCGGGGCGACGAGACGGCGTCACGGGGTGGCCACCCGGGAACGTTGCGACAGGACGATGCGGGCGTGGACGGCATACAGGATCGCCGCCAGCCAGTAGAGCACCACGCCCCACCACGCGAAGCCCCAGCCCACGGGCCGCGCGATGTCGCCGACCCAGTCGTCACGGTGGGCGAGCAGGAGCAGGGGGAAGGCGTACAGCAGGTTGAACGTCGCGGCCTTGCCGACGAAGTGGACGGGCAGGCCGACCTGCCCCCTGGACCTCAGGTAGAGGAGCATCAACGCCATCACGGCCTCGCGGGCGAGGAGCACGGCGACGAGCCACACCGGGATGATGTCGCGCCAGGCCAGCCCGAGCAGGGTGGTGAGGATGTAGAGGCGGTCGGCGATCGGGTCGAGGAACTGACCGAGCCGGCTCTCCATGTTGAACTGGCGGGCGATCTTGCCGTCGAGGTAGTCGGTGACGCCCGAGAAGAGCAGCAGCAGCAGGGCCAGGCCGTCGTGCTCCGAGAGGATGGCCCAGAGGAAGACCGGCACCCCGAGCAGGCGGAGCACCGACAGGACGTTCGGGATCGTCAGCAGGCGCTCCGAGACGACCTGCCGCTCCCCCGAGTTCTCGACCTCCACGGCGGCAAGCCTAACCGCCGGTCCGGGTGGCCGCCGCGCGCGGTCGGCATCGATCCGGACACGGCCTGCGACGGCCCGGCCGTCGGGCCGCGCCCCGATCGGAGCGACTCTGGCACACTCTGGCGCATGGCGGGCGGACACTCCCACACGCACAGTCACGGCGCACCCGGGACGGGTGGCTCCGTGGCCGTGAGCGCCGTCGCACGGGTCGGGATGACGCTCCTGCTCCTCGTGGCGGCCGCAGCGACCGTCTTCGGACTCGTGCGCCACTGGCCCGACGACGCCCGCACGCCGAACCAGGTCGCGACCACCGACTACGCGGCCCCCGGCGTCACGTTCCCGGTCGCGGAGGTGCTGAAGGCGCTGCCCGTCTGCGAGGGTGCCGACTCCACCACGGGCGCCAAGCCGGCCCCGGGGCAGGGCGGTGACGTCGTGTCGCCCGACGCGACCTGTGGGGCCATCACGGTTCAGCTCGAGCAGCCGACGGCGACGTCCGGAGACGTGCGGCCGACGGTCTCGGTGTCGGTCCCTCCGGCGGTGTCGACGTCGGGACTGCAGGTGGGTGACACGGTCCAGCTGCTGCGGATCCCCGCCCAGAGCGGCCAGCCGGAGGCGTACTCCTTCCTCCAGGTCCAGCGAGGTGCGCCCCTGTCGCTCATGCTCGCCCTCTTCCTCGTCGTCGTGGCGGTCGTGGCCCGCTGGCGAGGGGTGTTGGCCCTCGTCGGGCTCGGCTTCGGCGGCCTCGTCGTCGTGAAGTTCATGCTGCCGGCGCTCGTGTCAGGCCAGTCGGGGCTGCTCGTGGCCCTCATCGGCTCCTCGGCGATCATGTTCGTCGTCCTCTACCTCGCGCACGGGTTCTCGATCCGCACGAGCACCGCACTGGCGGGAACCCTCTTCGGCGTCGCCATCACGGCCGGGCTGGGCCTGTTGGCCGTCGACCTCGCCAGGCTCAGCGGGGTCGCCGACGACGAGGGCGCGCTGCTGGCCGGGTTCGTGACGTCGATGAAGCCGCGCGACCTGCTCACCTGCGCGATCATCGTCGCCGGTCTGGGCGTGCTCAACGACGTGACGATCACCCAGTCGTCCGCCGTGTGGGAGCTGCGTGCCGCCGCTCCGTCGCTCGGCCGTCGCGAGCTCTTCCGCTCAGGCATGCGCATCGGCCGGGACCACATCGCCTCGAC
>JABFXB010000013.1 GCA_013361975.1 Dermatophilaceae bacterium | reverse complement strand
GGGTCGTGCAGGTCGAGGTCGACGACGTCGGAGAGGCGCTGCATGCGGTAGCGGAGGGTGTTCGGGTGCACGTGGAGCCGGGCCGCGGCCTCGCGTGGTTCCCCGGGATGGTCCAGCCACGCGGCCACGGTCTCGAGGTATGCCGTCTGGTGCGCCTCGTCGTGGTCGCGGAGCGTCGTGATCGGCCCGAGCAGCTCTTCGGTCCAGATGCCGCCGAGGGCTCGGGCGTTCGTGACGGCGGCCCACGCCTCCTCGACGGTGGCCGACGTGCCGGTCACTCGCCCGATGGTGCGCAGTCGCTGCACCTCCGTGGCCTCGCGACGCGAACGGTCGAGATCGACTGCGCGAGAGACTCGCCCGCCTGCACTGGCTGTCGCGCCCGGGGTGACGCCGGCGACCTCGTCGACGACGCCGAGCAGCCACTCCCACGTGCCCGCAGAGGCGTCGCCGGGCGCGTCGCGCACCAGGCCCAGGGCGACCCCGTCGAAGATGGCGAGGAGCGGCTGCCGCCATGAGCGCCGGCGCGCCACCGACTCCCACACGTCGAGCTCGCGCTCGGGGTCGCGGGGTGCTGGCGTGTCTCGTCCGCGACCGCCGGGGGTGCCGTCGCCGCGGTGTGCCCCGGCGAGGACGACGACGCGCCACGGCGGGGTCGGCAGCCAGCCCTCCGCGTCCAGCGTGTCGCCGCTCAGCAGGGCGCGGAGCCGGTCGGCCGAGACCCGGCGGGCGAGGTCGGCCTGTGACCGCATGCGGAGCAGGTGGAGGGCGACGACCGAGGCGGTCTGCGCGAGGGATCCCATGACGGCGTCGGCCGGCTCCTCGTCGACGACGGCCCAGATGGAGCCGAGCCACTCGGTGCCGGCGCGCACCGGCACGACGACGCGCGCCCGCAGACCGCGCCCGGCCGGGACGAAGAAGGGCTCGTCGGAGCGGGCCAGCCGCCGGAAGACGCCCCGCCCGCGTAGGTTGGCGATGACCTCGTCGGGCACCCGTCGACCGACGATCGTCGACACGCGCGCGGGGTCGGCCACGTCCTGGGTGGAGGAGTAGGCCAGGACCCTCGACTGGGTGTCCTCGATGGTGATGGGGGCCTCGACGAGGGCCGCGCACGCGTCGGCCAGGGCGAACAGCTCGTCGAGCACGGGGCCCTCGGCGCGCACCGCCGGACCGCTCGCCGCCCGGTCGAGCACGCCACGCAGCAGCCACACCACGTGTGCCCACGAGGCGTGGTCGGCCAGCGCGACGAGGCTGACCCCGAACCTGGTGGCCGCGGCGCGGACCTGCTGGTGGCGGGCGGCAGACCGGCGCAGGACGACCGCCCCGGTGCCGACCGCCGCGGCTCCCTCGAGCAGCGCCGCGGCCTCGGTCGGGCGCTCGACTCCCACGCCCAGCAGCAGGTCGCCGGCCTGGCCGAAGACGCCCGACGCCGGCTCGGCCAGGGTCACGTCGTCGACAGGCGACCCCCCGGCGTCGACGACGACGGTCAGCAGGCCTCCGCCGAGAGCGCCCACGAGCTGGGCGACCGGCAGCCCGACGGGGGTGGTGGACGACGTACGCGTGGTGGCGGCGTGGGAGCGTCGCGGGGCTGACGGCATACCTCATCATCGCGCACCTTGCTGTGCCGAAGTCACAACGGGCAGGCGGAAGTCTGTCACTGGAGCACCAAGGCGCCCGCCGCCTGCGACGCCACCATGGTCGGAAGGCACCCACCCACCCACAGGAGTCGATCCGCATGCCTGCCGTGAACCCCGCTGGTACCCCGGTCCCCGAGCGCGTCGCCGTCGTCGGAGCAGGCATGGTCGGTCTCGCGACTGCCTGGTTCCTCCAGGAGCGTGGCGTCGAGGTGACCGT
The DNA here is from genome assembly GCA_013361975.1 of Dermatophilaceae bacterium. Classification (GTDB taxonomy): domain Bacteria; phylum Actinomycetota; class Actinomycetes; order Actinomycetales; family Dermatophilaceae; genus Terrabacter. The sequence continues at coordinate 1,038 of JABFXB010000013.1, read as the reverse complement.
CATCGACCGCGACGGCGTGGCCGCCGGCGCGTCCTGGGGCAACGCGGGCTGGCTGACGCCCGGCATCGCGACGCCGCTGCCCGAGCCTGCCGTGCTCAAGTACGGCCTGCGCGCCGTCCTCAGCCCGAGCTCGCCCGTCTACGTGCCGCCGAGCGCACGGCCCGACTTCCTGCGCTTCGTCACCGGCTTCACGCGCCACAGCACGATGAAGGCGTGGAAGAAGGCCATGGGCGCCCTCGTGCCGGTCAACGACCTCTCGCTGCAGAGCTTCGACCAGCTCAAGGCCGGCGGCGTGGACGCCGAGACCTACGAGGCCAAGTCGTTCACGGCCGCCTACCGCACCGCCGAGGAGCGCCAGACGCTGCTCGAGGAGATCGAGCACATCCACGCCTCGGGTGGCGACATCGCGTTCGACGTGCTCTCCGGTGACGAGGCCCGCGCCATCGAGCCGGCCCTGTCCGACGAGATCGGCGCCGCGATCGTGCTGCACGGCCAGCGCTTCATCAACCCGGGCGTCTACGTCGCCGCGCTCGCCGACTCCGTCACCGCGCGCGGCGGCAAGATTGTCACCGGCAGCGCCGTCTCGCGCATCACCGACACCCCCACCGGCGTGCTCGTGACCAACGACTTCGGCCAGGCGGAGCACTACGACGCCGTCGTGGTCGCGACGGGCGCGTGGCTCGGCAAGCTGGCGCGCGAGTTCGGCGTCAAGCGCGTCGTCCAGGCCGGCCGCGGCTACTCCTTCTCGGTCGAGGTCGAGGACCTGCCCAACGGGCCCGTCTACTTCCCGGCCGCCCGCGTCGCCTGCACGCCCGTGGGTGACCGCCTGCGTGTCGCCGGCATGATGGAGTTCCGCCAGCCGGAGGCCGCGCTCGACGGCCGCCGCATCAAGGCCATCGTCGAGTCGGCCCGCCCGCTGCTCAAGGGCGCCGACCTCGACCACCGCCAGGACGAGTGGGTCGGCTCGCGCCCCTGCACGATCGACGGCCTGCCGCTCATCGGCGCGTCGAAGAACCCGAAGGTCTTCGTCGCCGGCGG
>JABFXB010000323.1 GCA_013361975.1 Dermatophilaceae bacterium | reverse complement strand
CTGTAGCCCTCGGGGAGCGTCGCGAAGCAGACGCCGGTCGCCACCGCCGCCAGCGGCACCTCGAGCCGCCCGGCCCACGCGTCGCCGAGCGAGACCGCGAAGACCGGCAGCAGCCAGAGGTAGTACCAGCCGAGGAAGACGGGGGCGAGCACGACGACGGCGAGCGTGGCCCAGGCGATGCCGCGCACGGCCCGGGCCCGGTCGTCGGGGGCGCTGCCGCGAGCCGGCTTGGCGGCAGCGAGCCAGATGACGACGAGGAGCAGGGCGAGCACGACGAGCCCGACAGCCCGCGCGGAGTCGATGCCGGTCTCGCGCCACTCGTCGTGCCCGACGAGGTGCCCGACCGCGCCGATCGCGATGCCGAACGAGGTGGGCAGGGAGGTCCACTGCTCGTTCTTGCCCGGCGTCGACGCCGGGTTGAGCCAGGCGAACCCCAGTCCCGTGAGCACGCCTCCGAGGGCCATCGGGACGCCGGCGGCCAGCAGCGTCAGCAGCCCTGCCCGCACGACCCCGCCCCAGCCGTATGCCGTCTCGTGCGGCTCGCGGTCACTGTGGGGCGGGTGGTGGGGCGCGTGGCGAACGGCGTGACCGGCCGCCTGGTGGGCCCAGAGGATCGCGACGAACGGCAACGCGATGACGGCCGTCACCTTGACCATCGCGCCGATCGCGACGACGACGCAGGCGAGGACGAGACGGCCCCGCAACGCGAGCGCCAGCCCGCCGAGCACGGCGGCCACCATGAGCGCGTCGTTGTGCGCTCCGCCGACGAAGTGGGCACCCACGAGCGGCGTGGCGACGCCGAGCCAGACGGCACGCACGGGCGACCAGCCAAGGCGCCCCGCGACGTCGGGGACCGCCCAGGCGAGCACCACCACGCCGGCGACGGCGAGCAGGCGCAGCAGCAGGAGGGCGACCCAGAGCTCACCGGACAGCGACGCGACGGCCCTGGCGAGCAGCAGCCACACGGGGCCGTAGGGCGTCGGGCTGTCGAGCCACGTCGGCGCGGTCGAGGCACGCCACGGTGAGTCGAGCTCGCGGACGACGTGGTCGTAGGGGCTGAGGCCCTGGTCCCACAACAGGCCCTGGGCGGCATACGAGTAGAGGTCGCGGCTGTAGAGCGGCATGGCGAGGACGAGCGGCGCGAACCACAGCGCGACGGTGGCCCACCACCAGCGCACCGACACCGGCGCCGACCGCAGCCGCCACCAGGCGACGACGAGCGCGAGCAGGGCGAGCAGCGAGACCGACGCGAGCAGCGGCGAACCGCCCTTCGGGGTCGACCACGCGACGCCCGGCCAGAGGATGCCGGTGTTGGGCCGGGGCAGGGCCCCGGCTCCCCAGGAGGCCGCCGCGAGCACCACGCCACCCGCGCAGCCGACCCACCGCCAGACGACGGGGGGCGGTCCGCCGTGCGGACGGGACACCCGCCCCGAGGTGACGGGCGCCGGCTCACCCATGGGTGACGGGCTCGTCGCCCCACGCGAGCAGGCGCCAGCCGGTGGCGGGGTCGCCCTCCATGGTGACGACGTGCGTGTTGTCGAGGCGGCGCTCGTCGAAGAAGTCGGCCGGAAGGCCGAGCGACGCGCTGCACCACACCCGCATGGCGGCTCCGTGGCTGACGGCCACGGCCGACTCGTGGCCGTCCGACGCGATCTGCGCGATGGCGGCGTCGTAGCGCTGCATGAAGCCGGCCCCGCTGTCACCGCCCGGGATCGTGTGCGCGGGGTCCTCGCGCCACCGGACGACGGCGTCGATGTAGGGCTGCCAGTCGGTCGTCATCTCCCAGTGGCCGGCCTGGATCTCGCGCAGTCCGGGGAGCACGACCATCTCGAGGCCGAGCAGGGCTGCCAGTGGCGCGGCCGTCTGCTGCGTGCGCACGAGGTCGGACGTGTAGATCGCGCCGAGGTCCTCGCCGCCGAGCCGGTCGGCGAGCGCCCTCGCCTGCGCGCGACCCTCGTCGGTGAGGTCGAGGCCGGGCACCGCGGTGTCGAGCCGCCGCGCGACGTTGGCGTGGGTCTGGCCGTGGCGCACGAGGAAGAGCCGCACGTCAGTGGCCCTTGACGGTGACGCCGCTGAGGCACTCGACCCCAGCCTTGGGACCGGTCCAGAAGTCGCGGATGGCGACGGGAGCGCTGGCACCCGCGGCGAGCTTGACGTCGATCTCCTTGCTGGCGACCTGGGAGCCGTCGGAGACCTTCAGCACGAAGGCGGCGACCGTGAAGGTGTGTGCCGCGGTGTCGGAGTTGGCCAGCGTGCCGGTGAAGCTCCACGACTCGCCGCTGGGCTCGCAGGTGACGCCGCTGAGGCTCGACGAGGCGTCGAAGAGGCCGCCGTCGGTGGGCTCCTCGGACGGGTCGGCGGCGGCGTCGTCGGGCGTCTCGGCCGTGATCGTCGGCTGCACCGGCACGCTGACCGTCGGGGCCACCGCGTCGTCGGGGTTTCTCGGCGTCGGCTGCCCGCACGCGGCCAGCGTCGTCAGGGACAGAGTCGCGAGGGCCACTCCGAGGGCGAGCGCCCGGGCTGCGTGCGCGGCGGGGCGGGGGACGCGGTTGACGGGGAGCGCCCGACGGTGACGGCCTGGCATGGGCACGTGGGGCCCCTTTCCTGTCGCGAGGTGTGCGCCGCCCATTCTGCCCCGGAGGGCGCTCAGTCCAGCGTCAGCCGGGCCGCGACGGCTGCCCCGACCACGAGCAGCCCGGCAGCGAGGGCGAGCCAGTCGGGCCGGCGCCACGGCGCGGGCCCGGCCCACGTGCGTCGGGTGGCACCGGCGAAGCCCCGCGCGTCCATCGCGAGCGCCAGAGCCGACGCCTGCCCCAGTGCGCCGACGAGCAGCCCCCCGGTGACGGTCACCGCCTCGCGGCCGCGGGCCACCGGGCCCCGGTCGGCACGGGTGC
>JABFXB010000218.1 GCA_013361975.1 Dermatophilaceae bacterium | reverse complement strand
CAGCCGTTCGGCGTCCGACTCGACCGGTGGCTGGCGCTGCACCGCAAGCACATCGGCCAGGCGCCCGACGAGATCCGCTCCTACGGCGCCTGGGTCCGCGGGTCGTCGACGTCGTGGCACAGCTCTGGCGAGGCGATCGACATCGCGCGCCTGCGGTCGGGTGGCCGCGACCTGACCTCGCTGCGCCACGACCAGTGGCGTGACGCGCCGGCGACCGAGCTGCGTCGTCGGCTGTCGCTCTACTGGCGCACGGCGGCCGGCCTGCACCACGAGTTCGCCGACGTGCTCACCTACCTGTTCGACGGCGCGCACGCGAACCACGTCCACGTCGACATCGGCCGGTTCGGGCCCGAGCAGCCCCGCCTGATCCGACGGTCCAACGCGCAGGTGCAGGCCGTGCAGGCGATGTGCCGCCACGTGTGGGGCCGCACCGACGTCGAGACGACCGGCGAGTTCGACGACGTCACGCGGGACGCCACGACCCGCATCCTCGAGCAGGCCGGCGGGCCGGGTGAGCTCGCCGACTCGCGCGAGGCGTGGCAGGCGTTCATGGTCGCGACGATGCGGCACACCTGAGCGCGCCAGGGCAGGTGCCTGATTTGGTGCCGTCCGTAGGATCGGGCCCATGCCCAAGACCGTGCTCACTCCCCAGTCGGAGGACTTTCCCCGCTGGTACCAGGACGTCATCGCCAAGGCGGAGCTGGCCGACAACGGGCCGGTGCGCGGCACCATGGTCATCCGACCGTACGGCTACGCGATCTGGGAGCGCATGCAGGCCGACATGGACCGGCGCATCAAGGAGGCCGGCGCCCGGAACGCGTACTTCCCGCTCTTCATCCCCGAGTCGTACCTGACCCGTGAGGCCGAGCACGTCGAGGGCTTCAGCCCCGAGCTCGCCGTCGTGACGCACGCCGGCGGCAAGGAGCTGGAGGAGAAGGTCGTCGTGCGACCCACCTCCGAGACGGTCATCGGCGAATACATGGCGAAGTGGACCCAGAGCTACCGTGACCTGCCGCTCCTACTCAACCAGTGGGCCAACGTCGTGCGCTGGGAGCTGCGGCCGCGAGTCTTCCTGCGCACCAGCGAGTTCCTGTGGCAGGAGGGTCACACGGCGCACGCGACCGAGGCGGACGCGCGCGCCTACGCCAGGCGCATCCACGCCGACGTCTACGCGGCGTTCATGCGCGAGATCCTCGCCATGCCAGTGGTTCTCGGGCGAAAGACCGCGCGTGAGCGCTTCGCCGGAGCGACGAACACCCTTGCGCTGGAAGCGATGATGCGCGACGGAAAGGCGCTGCAGATGGGCACCAGCCACGAGCTCGGCCAGAACTTCGCCAAGGCGTTCGACATCACCTACCTCTCCGAGCAGTCCCGTCAGGAGACCTGCTGGACCACGTCGTGGGGCACCTCGACCCGCATGCTCGGCGGCCTGATCATGTGCCACGGCGACGACGCCGGCCTGCGTGTGCCGCCTCGTCTCGCCCCGGTCCAGGCGCTCGTCATGGTCGTCAAGGACGGCGAGGGAGTGGTCGCAGCGGCCGAGCAGGTCGTCGCCGACCTCGTCGGCCGAGGTGTGCGGGCCGAGCTCGACGCCCGGGTCGACACGCCCTTCGGCCGTCGTGCGGTCGACGCCGAGCTCAAGGGAATCCCGGTGCGCGTCGAGGTCGGGCCTCGCGACCTCGCCGAGGGCAGCGTGACGGTCGTCCGGCGCGTCGCCGGGGGCAAGACGGCAGTCCCGCTCGGTGGGGTCGTCGACACCGTGGCCGCCGCCCTCGACGACGACCACGAAGCCCTGTATGCCGCGGCGCTCGCCCACCAGACCGACCACACGACCGCGGTCAGCACGCTCGAGGAGGCCCGAGAGGCGGCCCGCACCGGCTGGGCCACGATCCCGTGGTCGACGCTGGGCCCCGAAGGCGAGGCGACCCTGGCCGAGTCGGCCGTCACCGTGAGGTGCCTGACGATGCCCGACGGGTCGGTGCCCGAGTCCGAGGACGACGCGGGCGTGCTCGCAGTCGTCGGCCGCGCCTACTGATCAGCGTGACGGAGCGTTCTCTCGATCGGGAGAGTGACGGACCGCCGGCTGGGGGCGTGTGACGGAGCGTTCTCTCGATCGGGGAGAGGGGCGCCCGGGTAGGTGGCGGTGGCCACAGACGGCGGTGGGAAGAGACACGGGACGGGCATCGTTGACGGATGCGTGAGGACGGAGACGGCGACGTGACTGACACGACGGTGCCGGGCGCACGGCATACGCCCGCGGGACCCACGGCGCAGCCGGAGACGCTGACGCCGCTGCTGCGCGACCGCGAGAGCGTGCTCGTCTACGACCGCGCCCACACGCTGTCGCCGGACGCGTTGCGCGCCATCCTCGAGGCAGCGCGCTGGTCACCGTCGGCCGGCAACTCCCAGCCCTGGGGCTTCATCGTCGGCCTGCGCGGCGACGACACCCACGCCGCCATGGTCGAGCTGCTGTCGTCGGCCAACCAGGTCTGGGCTCCGTCGGCCTCGGCGATCATCCTGACGCTGCACCAGGTGGCGACCGACGAGGACCACGAGATCGCCTACAGCGACTACGCGATGTTCGACCTCGGCCAGGCCGTCGCCCACATCACCGTGCAGGCCCGCTCGATGGGGCTGCAGGTGCGTCAGTTCGGCGGGTTCGACCACCGGGCGGCCGCGGAGGTCTTCGCGGTGCCGCCGCACTGGGCGGTGACCACAGGCATCGCGCTCGGACTGCCCGCCGGGCCCGACGACGACGCGGAGATGCCGGAGTGGATCCGCACGCGGGCGCGACTGCCCCGGTCGCGCCTTCCGCTCGAGGCCTTCGTGCACTCGGGCAAGTTCGGCCACACGGCCGACTTCCTGGGCGACTGACGGGCGGCGCTCGCGACCCGCGAC
>JABFXB010000022.1 GCA_013361975.1 Dermatophilaceae bacterium | reverse complement strand
CTCGGGGTCGGTGCGGTCATCGCACTGGCCATGGGCTTCAACTACACCAACGGCTTCCACGACGCGGCCAACGCGATCGCGACCTCGGTCTCGACGCGGGCGCTGACGCCGCGCGTGGCGCTCGGCATGGCGGCAGTCGCCAACCTCTTCGGCGCCTTCTTCGGCACCAAGGTGGCCAAGACGATCGGCTCCGGCATCATCGAGCAGCCGCAGGGCGTCGACGGCCTCTGGCTCGTCGCGGCCGCACTGGTCGGCGCGATCGGCTGGAACCTGCTCACGTGGTGGTTCGGCCTGCCGTCGTCCTCGTCGCACGCACTCATCGGCGGGCTCGGCGGCGCCGCGCTCGTCGCCGGCGTCAACGTGAAGTGGACCGTCATCTGGGAGAAGGTCATCATCCCGATGATCGCCTCGCCGATCATCGGCCTGATCCTCGGCTACCTCGTGATGACGGCCATCCTGTGGATGTTTCGCAACGCCAACCCCGGCCGCGTCTCCCGCGGGTTCCGCACTGCGCAGACGGCGTCGGCGGCGGCGATGGCCTTCGGCCACGGGCTCCAGGACGCCGCCAAGACCGCCGGCGTCGTCGTGCTGGCCCTCAACATCTCCGGCCACCACGGTGACGACAGCATCCCGCTGTGGGTCCTCGTGCTCTCGGCCGTCGTCATCTCGCTCGGCACGTATGCCGGTGGGTGGCGCATCATGCGCACGCTGGGCCGGCGCATCATCCACATGACGCCGCCGCAGGGTTTCGCGGCCGAGACCACCGCCGCGGCGATCCTCTACGTCGCTGGCCTCGCCTTCGGCGCCCCGATCTCGACGACGCACACCATCACGTCGTCGATCATGGGCGTCGGTGCGACGAAGCGATTCTCGGCCGTTCGCTGGGGCGTGGCCGGCAACATCGTCGGCGCGTGGGTGCTCACCTTCCCCGGAGCGGGACTCGTGGCTGTCGTCGCCTGGTACGTCAGCACGATCTTCCACTGAGCCCCCGAGAGCATCGAAAAAAAGCAATCCGTCCGCCCCCACGACGAGGGCGGACGGATTGCTTTTTCGATGTCGGGGTGAGGCTCAGCCGAAGCGGCCGGAGATGTAGTCTTCGGTGGCCTGCTGGGTCGGGTTGTTGAAGATCCGGGTCGTGTCGTCGACCTCGATGAGGCGCCCCGGCTCGCCGGTCGCCTTGAGGTTGAAGAAGGCGGTGCGGTCCGAGACGCGCGCGGCCTGCTGCATGTTGTGGGTGACGATGACGATCGTGTAGTCGTTCTTCAGCTCGTTGATGAGGTCTTCGATGGCGAGCGTCGAGATCGGGTCGAGCGCCGAGCACGGCTCGTCCATGAGCAGCACCTGCGGCTGCACGGCGATGGCGCGGGCGATGCAGAGGCGCTGCTGCTGCCCGCCCGACAGGCCTGCGCCCGGCTTGTTCAGGCGGTCCTTGACCTCGTTCCAGAGGTTGGCGCCCTTGAGCGAGCCCTCCACGATGCCGTCGAGCGTCTTCTTGTTCTTGACGCCGTTGAGCCGCAGGCCCGCCGCGACGTTGTCGTAGATCGACATCGTCGGGAAGGGGTTCGGACGCTGGAAGACCATGCCGACCGTGCGCCGCACGGTCACGGGGTCCATCGAAGCGGCGTACAGGTCCTGGTCGTCGAGCATGACCTTGCCCTCGACCCGGCCGCCGGGGATCACCTCGTGCATGCGGTTGAGCGTGCGCAGGAAGGTCGACTTGCCGCAGCCCGAGGGGCCGATGAAGGCCGTGACGGACCGGGGCTCGACAGTCATCGAGACGCCCTCGACCGCCTTGAAGGCGCCGTAGTAGACGTTGAGGTCGCTGACGTCGATTCGCTTTGCCATTGTCGAGGCTTCTCTTTCTCTTACTTCTTGACCGCGTTGAAGTGCGCGACCACGCGGCCGATCACGTTGAGCAGCAGGACGAGGAGGATCAGGGTGAGCGCGGCACCCCACATGCGCTCGGCCGCCGGGGGCAGGGCGAGGTCGCCGCGGTCCTGGTTGATCATCATCGGCAGGGTGGGGAAGTTGCCGTTGAACAGGTCGCGCTGGAAGTTCTTGGTGTACGGCGCGAGGATCAGCAGCGGCGCCGTCTCGCCCATGACCCGGGCGACGCCGAGCAGCACCCCGGTGATGATGCCCGAGAAGGCCGTGCGCAGCACCACCTTGACGACGGTGACCCACTTCGGCACGCCCAACGCGTACGAGGCCTCGCGCAGCTCGTTCGGGACGAGCTTGAGCATCTCCTCGGTCGAGCGCACGACGACGGGGATCATGAGCAGCACGAGGGCGAGCGAGGCGGCGAAACCGGACTGGCGCAGCCCGAAGGTCGTGACCACGACGGCGTAGATGAACAGGCCCGCGACGATCGACGGGATGCCCGAGAGGATGTCGACCATGAAGCTGATGGCCCGGGCGAGTGCGCCGCGGCCGTACTCCACGAGGTAGACGGCGGTCATGATGCCGATCGGTACGGCGATGAGAGTCGTGAGGCCGACCATCTCGAGGGTGCCCTCGATGGCGTGGCGCGCGCCGCCGCCGAAGTCGTCGGAGTTGATGTTGCGCTGGTTGCCGGTCCACCACGTGGCGGAGCCGAGCATGTGCACGCCCTTGGCGACGACGGTCGACAGGATCCAGACGAGCGGGATCATCGCCAGGGCGAAGGCGAACCACATGACGACTCGGGCCACGACGTCCTTGATCGCGCGGGCCCGGTGCGGGTTGTCCATCTCGCGCAGGGCCTCGCGGCCCCGCTTGCCACCGGGCGGGGCGGCGTCGGGCGTGACGCCGTCGGCGGGCCCGCGGCTCTCGGTCACCGTGCTCATTCGCTGAAGGCCTTCCTGCGCTCGATGACGATGCGGGCGATGCTGTTGACGACGAAGGTCAGCACGAAGAGCACGAGGCC
>JABFXB010000393.1 GCA_013361975.1 Dermatophilaceae bacterium | reverse complement strand
CGGCGATCAGGTGAGTTCGGAAGATCTCGAGAAGTACGAGACCGAGATGGAGCTCCAGCTCTACAAGGAGTACCGCGACGTCGTCGGGCTCTTCACCCATGTCGTCGAGACCGAGCGTCGCTTCTACCTCGCGAACTCCGTCGACGTGAAGGTGCGCAGCGACGCCGGTGAGGTCTTCTTCGACGTCACGATGGCCGACGCCTGGGTGTGGGACATCTACCGGCCCGCGCGCTTCGTCAAGAACGTGCGCGTCGTGACGTTCAAGGACGTCAACGTCGAGGAGCTGCCCAAGCCTGACATCAAGCTGCCCGAGAACGGCGACTTCGCCTGATCCGCTGGGCGGCTTTGTCCACACCCCCTCGCCGACCACGTATGCCGTCCACAGGCCCACGCTGACCGCTGTCCTGCCCGACGGGGTGCCGCGAAGGTGGTCGGCATGGACCTCTCCACCCGCGCTCTCGGTGACTACGGCGAACGCCTCGCCTGCCGTTACCTGCTCGCCACCGGCCTGACCATCCTCGACCGCAACTGGCGGTGCGTGCGCGGCGAGATCGACGTCGTCGCGCGCGAGGGCGGTGACCTGGTCGTGTGCGAGGTGAAGACGCGCACCACCGAGGCGTTCGGTGCGCCGTTCGAGGCGGTGACCTGGCGCAAGCAGCGGCGGCTGCGCCGTCTCGCCGGGCTCTGGCGCGACGAGCACGCCGAGGGAGTGCGCGGGCTGGACCTGCGCATCGACGTCATCTCGATCCTCCGGCCACCGGCGGGTGCGGCCCGGCTGCAGCACCTGCGCGGGGTCTGCTGATGGGCGTGGGGCTCGGGCGCACCCGGTCGGTCGGACTGCGCGGCGTCACCGGTTTTGTCGTCGACGTCGAGGCGCACGTCACCACCGGCCTGCCCGGCTTCGCGATCAGCGGCCTCGGCGACTCGGCGGTCAAGCAGTCCTCCGACCGCATCAAGGCCGCCGCCGCGCTCATCGAGAAGATGGCCGTGAGCCAGCGCCGGGTCACCGTCAACCTGTCACCTGCGGGGGAGCGCAAGGTCGGCACGGGCTTCGACCTGGGCATCTTCGTCGCGGTCGCAGCGGCGATGGACCTGCTGCCGACGCGGGTGGTGCGCGACGTCGTCCACATCGGGGAGGTGGGGCTCGACGGGACGGTGCGTCCGGTGCCCGGTGTGCTTCCCCTCGTGCACGCGGCCGCCCTCACCGGGGTGCGGCACGTCGTCGTCCCGGTCGCCAACGCCGGCGAGGCGCGCCTGGTGTCGGGTGTCCAGGTGCATCCCGTGGCGGAGGTCACCGAGCTGGTGCGGCGCTACGGCAAGCTCGGGAAAGGTCTCCCGGTGCACGAGGTCCCGGTTCCGTCGACCGCGGCGCCGGAGCCCGAGCCGGTGCGCGACCTCAGTGAGGTCGTCGGGCAGGCCGAGGCCAAGCTGGCCCTCGAGATCGCCGCCGCCGGCGGCCACCACCTCCTCCTCGCGGGTCCACCCGGGGCCGGCAAGACCATGCTGGCCGAGCGGCTGCCGGGGCTGCTGCCGTCGCTCGACGAAGGCGAGTCGATGGAGGTCACCGCGATCCACTCCGTGCTCGGAGCCCTCGGCGCCGGTCACGACGCCCGCCTCATCACCCATCCACCCTTCGTGGCGCCGCACCACGGCGCCTCCCAGGCTGCCGTCATCGGGGGCGGCAGCGGCCGCATCCGCCCGGGAGCCATCACGCAGGCCCATCGTGGGGTGCTCTTCCTCGACGAGACGCCGGAGTTCGACAAGTCGGTCCTCCAGTCCCTGCGCACCCCCCTCGAGCGCGGGCTCGTGTCGATCGCGAGAGCCCACGACTCGGTGGTCTTCCCGGCGCGGTTCCAGCTCGTGCTCGCCGCCAACCCGTGCCCGTGCGGCAAGGCGTGGGGCAAGGGCCTCGACTGCACGTGCACGCCGTTGATGCGTCGCACGTACTTCGGCAAGCTCAGCGGACCGCTCCTCGACCGGGTCGACCTGCAGGTGCACGTCCAGCCGCCGGGGCTCTCGATGGCAGGTGGCGCACCGGGCGAGGCGTCCGCGGTGGTCGCGGCGCGCGTCGCCGCGGCTCGCGCCGCGCAGGGGGAACGCTGGCGCAGCGTGCTCGAGCGCAACCGCGGGGTCAACGCCGACGTGCCGGGCTCCGAGCTCAGGTCGCGACCGTGGCTCCTCCCGGCGGCGGCCACGGCCACGCTCGACCGGCTGCTCGACTCCGGCGTCCTGAGCCTGCGCGGCTACGACCGCACGCTGCGGTGCGCCTGGACGGTCAGCGATCTCATGGGTCTGCAGCGTCCCGGGCGCGAAGAGGTCGACGTCGCGCTGTCGCTGCGTCACCGTTCGGAGGCCGCGGCATGAGGGCGCGCGGAGCGGGGGAGGTGCGCGATGGAGCCTGACCGGTTCGCTCGGGCGGCGCTGTCGCGGGTCGTCGAGCCCGCTGACGGCGAGGTGCACAAGCTCGTCGCCGAGCACGGCGCCGTCGAGGCGTTCGAGCAGGTGCGCTCGGGCGTGGGTACGCTCGCGAGGTTCCGCTCGCGGCTCGCGGTGCTCGACACCGAGCGCGACCTCGACATCGCAGCAAAGGTGGGGGCGCGCCTGGTCGTGCCGGGTGACCTCGAGTGGCCCGAGCGGCTCGACTCGATCCCGGTGCCCCCGTGGTGCCTGTGGGTGCGGGGCCGGCTCGACCTCGCGGAGACGGTCGAGCGCTCGGTCGCCGTCGTAGGGTCGCGCAACGCCACGACGTACGGCGAGCAGCTCGCCACCGAGCTGTCGAGCGGCCTGGCACGCCGGGGGTGGACGGTCGTGAGCGGCGCCGCCTTCGGCATCGACGGGGCCGCGCACCGCGGGGCCCTCGCCGTCGACGGCCCGACCGTGGCGATCCTCGCCGGTGGCGTCGAACGGCCCTACCCCTCAGGCCACGCCGCCCTCATCTCGCGCATCGCCGCGGAGGGCCTTGTCGTCGCGGAGGTGGCTCCGGGCTCGGCACCCATGAAGTCGAGGTTCCTGGCGCGCAACCGGCTGATCGCCGGACTGACCCGCGGCACCATCGTCGTCGAGGCCGACCTCAGGTCCGGGTCGCGCAACACCGTGACGCATGCGGTCGCGGCGTGCCGGCCGGTGGGGGCGGTCCCAGGGCCGGTCACGTCGATGATGTCGGCGGGCTGCCACGAGGAGCTGCGCAATGGGCGGGCGGTGCTCGTCACGTCGGTCGACGAGGTGATCGACCTCGTCGGCGATCTCGGCGACGACGCGGTCGACCCGGCCCGGGGTCCGGTGCGGCCCGGCGACGACCTGCCGCCGGTCGATGCGGCGGTGCTCGAGGCGGTGCCCTTCCGCTCGGCCGTCCCGCTCGACGACATCGTGAGGGCGGCCGCCCACGCCTCGCTCACGGTGCGCGCCGCCCTCGGCCGCCTCGAGCAGCTGGGGCTCGTCACCGAGTCGGCCGGCACCTGGCGCAAGCGCCCCCAGCGCCGCCCGCAAGCCGGCTGATCGCCCTCTTCCCCAATCGAGAGAACGCTCCGTACACGTGCCTTGGGGGGCGAGGCGTGCGAATCGTTCTCTCGATCGCCTGGTCTCCCCAATCGAGAGAACGCTCCGTCACATGGTGGGGTGCGGTGGCGGCGTACGGAGCGTTCTTTCGATTGGCCTTTCTCCGATCGAGAGAACGCTCCGTCACAGGGTGGGGGTGCGGTGGCGGCGTACGGAGCGTTCTTTCGATTGGCCTTTCTCCGATCGAGAGAACGCTAGGTGACGTACGCGAGAGGCGGAGGGACTGCCTTCTCGATGGTGACCTGCGCGGAGCGGGTCGGCTGCTCGCTGCTTGCCTTCGCGGGCCGGGTTTGCCATGGTGCGGGAGTGACGGATGTGGCGAACGGCGAGGCCGGCACTGAGGTGCTCGAGCGCCATGCTGAGCTGCTGCACGCGTACGCCCGCCACCTGGGCGCCGAGCGCGGTCGTTCGGTCCACACGCGCCGCGCCTACCTCGGCGACGTGCGCCACCTGCTCACGTTCGCGGCCGAGCGCGGCATCGACGAGATCGGAGACCTCCGCATCGGCGACCTGCGTTCCTGGCTGGGGGTGCAGGCCGACGCCGGAGCCGCGCGGGCCACCATCGCCCGGCGGGCGGCCTCTGCCCGAACCTTCCTCAAGTGGGCGGAGCACACCGGACGCATCGCGAGCGACCCGTCCCTGCGGCTCGTCGCCCCCAAGAGGCGAGCCTCGCTGCCCGGAGTGCTGCGGCAGGCTGAGGCCACCGAGCTGCTCGATCTCGCCGCGACCAGAGCCGACGACGCGGACCCGATCCACGTGCGCGACCGTGCCGCCCTCGAGCTGCTGTACGCCAGCGGCATCCGGGTCGGCGAGCTCGCCGCACTGGACATCGACGACCTCGACCTCTCGCAGGGCGTCGTCCGGGTCATGGGCAAGGGCGCCAAGGAGCGCATCGTGCCCTTCGGCGCCCCGGCCGGACGGGCGATCGAGGCGTGGCTGGGCGTGCGCTCGAAGCTCGTCGGCGAGCACTCCGGCCCGGCGCTCTTCCTGGGCCGCCGCGGTCGTCGCGTCGATGCCCGTCAGGTGCGTTCCGCGGTCCACGAGCTGCTCTCGCACCTGCCCGACGCGCCTGACCTCGGCCCCCACGGCCTGCGCCACAGCGCGGCGACCCACCTCCTCGAGGGCGGCGCCGACCTGCGCATGGTCCAGGAGATCCTCGGCCACGCCAGCCTCGCCACCACCCAGATCTACACGCACGTCTCGGTCGACCGGCTGCGGCGCAGCTACGAGCAGGCACACCCGCGCGCCTGAACCCGTCGCGACCGGTGGCCGGAGACGGGCCGGGTGCTGTCACAGATCGAGCACCTGGTCGCGCGGTCGGTGTCGTCAGGGCCGCAGCGGCTGCGCGATCTCACGCCGGATCAGCCGCAAGCGGCAGGAGGATGATCCGTGCCCGGCCGACGACGCCGAGAGGGTCGAGGTACGTCTCGCCGCGCAGCACGCCCCAGTGGAGACAGACGCGGGGTGCGCAGTGTCCGGCGGTCGAGGTGACGACGCCGACGACCTGGCCGCGGGCGACGGCCGTCCCCACGCCGACGCCGGCGGCAGTGACCACCGGCTCGAACGTGCTCCGCAGCCCGCCCTCGTGCGCGACCACGACGACCCCGCGCCCGGCGAGCGTCCCGGCGTAGGTCACCCGGCCTGCCGTCGGCGATCGGACCGGCTGCCCTGAGGCAGCCGCCAGGTCAACGCCCCGGTGGCCCGGCAACCACGGCTGGTCGGGCGGGTCGAACCGCCGCTCGACCGACGGCTCGGGTTCGAGCGGCCACGCCCAACGTGCCTGGGACGGCGGGGCGTTCGAGGTGAGCGGGCCCTGGGCGGCAGGCCGCGTGGACGGCCCGGTCGCTGCCGCTGCGCCGGTCGCCGAGGCCACGGCGACCGCAGCGGCAAGGAGGGCTGAACCGATCGACATGGATCCCATGCTTGCGCTCGCCGGCGCTGCGCCGCCCGGCCCGGGCCAAGGCTGTGGACGAAGGAGGAGCGCGGCCGACAGGTGTGGACGGGTCAATCGGTCCCAGCCGCCGCCAGCCGGCGACTCGCCTCGAGCAGCACGTCGTCCTTCTTGCAGAAGGCGAACCTGACCAGAGTGCGAGCGGCGTCCTCGTCGTCGTGGAAGACCGACACCGGGACGCCGACTACGCCGGCGATCTCGGGCAACCGGCGCGCGAACTCCAGCCCGTCGACGGCGCCCAGCGGAGCAGCGTCCGCTACGACGAAGTAGGTGCCCGACGGCCGGGACACCTCGAGCCCCGACGCTTCGAGGGCCGAGCACAGCAGGTCGCGCTTCGCCTGGAGTGAGTCGCGCAGCCCGGCGTACACCTCGTCGCCCAGCCCGAGCGCCAGCGCCACCGCGGGCTGGAACGGTCCCGACGCGACGTACGTGAGGAACTGCTTGACGGTGCGCGCGGCCGCGACCGCCTCGGCAGGTCCGGAGAGCCACCCGACCTTCCACCCCGTGGCCGAGAAGGTCTTGCCGCCGGACGAGATGGTGATGGTGCGGTCGAACATCCCGGGCAGGGTGGCCATGGGCACGTGCTGCGTGCCGTCGAACACGAGGTGCTCGTAGACCTCGTCGGTGACGACCCATGCGTCGTGCTCTCGCGCCAGCGCCGCGACGAGCTCGAGCTCCTCCCGGGTGAAGACCTTCCCGGTCGGGTTGTGCGGCGTGTTCAGCAGCACGATTCGCGTGCGCGACGAGAAGGCCGCCCGCAGCGACGCCTCGTCGACGGAGAAGTCGGGAAAGCGCAGCACCGACGTGCGGCGGGTCGCGCCCGCGAGGGCGATCGTGGCGGCATACGAGTCGTAGTAGGGCTCGAAGGTGACGACCT
Organism: Dermatophilaceae bacterium; assembly: GCA_013361975.1. Lineage (GTDB taxonomy): Bacteria > Actinomycetota > Actinomycetes > Actinomycetales > Dermatophilaceae > Terrabacter. The sequence continues at coordinate 5,979 of JABFXB010000393.1, read as the reverse complement.
CGTCGCCGGGCTCGCACAGCGCCAGCACGACCGCCGCGATCGCCTCGGTGGCCCCGGCGGTCACGAGCACTTGCGATCCCGGGTCGAGTGCCAGCCCGTAGAAGCGCTGCTGGTGGGCGGCGACCGCAGCGAGCAGCTCGGGCATGCCGGGGCCGGGCGGGTACTGGTTGCGTCCACCGTCGATCGCGGCCTTCGCCGCCGCGAGCATCTCGGCCGGCCCGTCGGTGTCGGGGAAGCCCTGCCCGAGGTTGATGCTGCCCGTCTGTGTCGCGAGCGCGGACATCTCGGCGAAGATGGTCGTCCCGAAGGGCTGCATGCGTGCGATGAGCGGCGTGGCCATGGCCCGAGGGTATCGACGAGCAGGGCAGCGGCGGCGGCGCTGCGGGCAGGGACACGAGAGCCCCCGCCCGGCAGGGGCGGGGGCTCTCGGGTGTCCGCGGCTGCTGTGGAGGGGGCTGTGTCGCGAACCGGCAGCACCCACCCGGTCAGGGGTCTCGATGGGGGCTGCACCCCCACCATCGTCGGTCGGCCCGAAGTGTTACGACTTGTCCGGAATTGGGTAGGACGAGCTGCCTCGATCGGGTTGGCTGGGTGGCGCGCTGCGCAGCTGGCGTATGCCGTCCGAGGCGGGTCGCCCGCTCAGGCCCTCGTGCGCTCGTCCAGACCGCAGGCGGTGATGCGGTAGAGCGTGTAGTCGCCGTCGGTCCTGACCTTCTCGACCCCCGGGTTGGAGGCGAGGTCCTCCAGGCCGGAGCTGCGCTCGGGGCGGTCGAGCCAGTAGACGTGCTTGGAGTCGATGGCCCAGCGGATGTCGTGGCGCGCCAGGGCCTCGCAGACGTCGGGCCGGCCCGCGAGGTTGTCGAACCCGGTGCCGATGACGATCTCGTCGCCGGTGGTCGGGATGGGGATCGAGCGGTAGAGCGTGTTGGTGCCGAAGAGGGCCCACATGAGGGGCGTGCCGTTCTCGGGCCGTCCGACGACGCCTTGCCCGGCGGGGATGATCGCAGACAGGCGGCGCAGCGACTCCTGGCCCTCGAAACCGACGATGACCCGGTCGGGCGATCCCGGCCGGAAGAAGCCGGCGAGCATGCGGTAGCGGGTCGCCGTGTCGAGCCCCAGCGTGAGGACCGGCAGGACGAGCACGGCCACGAGCGCCGCGGCGGCCGGTCGCGGCGCCAGCAACGCCCCGACCCGCGGCGCGCGACGTAGCAGCTCGCGCAGCGCGGGAGCCGACGCCGCGACGAGCACGACGCCGGGGACCGCAGCCAGCGCGGCCAGCCGTACCTTGTCGTTGTACCAGTAGCCCGTGACCAGGGCCGTCCACGAGGCGGTCGACGAGGCGGCCATGACGTAGAGCACGACGCATGCCACCCACATCGCGACAACTGGCAGCGCGGCTCGGGCGCGCAGCGCGATCCAGCCGATGCCGAGGCCGATGAGCACGACGAGCCCCCAGAGCACGTTCGAGATCTGCAGCCGGCCTCCGACCACCTCGACGAGGGCGGTCCAGATGGAGACGCGGTCGTTCCACTCGTAGGACTGGGTGGAGGCGAGGCGCGCCGAGACGATCGGCGCGGCGAGGAGGCCGCCGACGCCGACGACGGCGACCACGGCGAGGTCACGGGCCACGGCGGGCCACGAGAGGTGGTGGAGGAGCCCGGCCCGCAGGCGCGCGGCGACGAACCACACCAGGGCGAAGAGCACGAGGGCCACGAGTGCGTTCGGCTGGATGAGCGCCAGGCCGGGGAGCGCAGCCACGAAGCCGAGCCACTGGCCGATCCGCCTGGACCGGGCGGCCTGCAGCATCAGGGCCAGGGCGCCGGGGGTCAGCGCGGTCGCCATCAGGTTGGGCCAGAGGACGCCCCACCCGAGGAGGGTCGTGGGGAAGGCGATGAAGGCCGCGGAGGCGAACCCGGCGGCATACGTGACCAGCCGGGAGGTGCCGAGCGCGTGGCGCACGAGGGCGACGCAGCCCACCGGCCACACGACGGCGGCGAGCACCACGGTGGCGACGTTGGTGCCCGGCAGGACGTCGGCGACACCCGGCAGCAGGCTCGTGGCGATCCACGCGTGGAACCCGTTGGGGTAGAAGGTGGGGTTGACGATCGAGAAGTTGCCGGTCTCGAGGAACGTGCGGATGCGGTCGAGGTGGTAGACGGCGTCGGGGCTGTCGACGAGCTCGTCGGGGCGGCCGATGGACGGCAGGATCGTCGCGAGCGCCAGCACGACGCCGATGGCGATCGCGAGGACGGCGTCGGGGCGGGGCCGACCGAGGAAGCGCCGGGCCGCGCCGAGGTCGGGGTCGTGCCTGCCGAAGAGCCGCATGCCGAGCAGCGCCACGCCGACCGAGGCGAGGGTGACGACGAGCAGGGGCAGCAGCCCCCAGCCGACGCCGACGCGCTGTGCCACCGTCGCGAAGACGGCGATCAGGGCGGTCGAGACGGCGGGGGAGACGGCCAGCGCCTCGAGGCCACGGGCACCCAGGGCGCGCACGACCAGCCAACCCGGAAGCAGCAGCACGACCGAGAGGACGACGAAGGCCGGGATCGTCGCCAGCCAGTCCACCATGCGGGCCATTCTGTCTGGTCGCTCCGATTTCTCCAGCACCCGGGTCAGGCCGTACGATGGACGGCGGTCACGTGTGCTTGTCGCGCGCGACCGTAATTCGCGCGTCTTCTGCCGGTCACACCGACCGGGTCGCACCACGGCAGTCCCCACCTCCGGGTGGGGCGGGGTGCGTCAGGCGCCAGGAGTGGGGCCGTATGCCGTACGGCACGCACGTGCACGCACGTGCCGACGAGCGGTGGCGAGCCTCGCGGACAACTGACAACACGACACAAGGGAGAACACGGCATGGCCGTCGTCACCATGCGCCAGCTCCTCGAGAGCGGCGTCCACTTCGGGCACCAGACCCGTCGCTGGAACCCCAAGATGAAGCGCTTCATCATGACCGAGCGCAACGGCATCTACATCATCGACCTCCAGCAGTCGCTGACGTACATCAACAACGCGTACGACTTCGTCAAGGAGACCGTCGCCCACGGCGGCACGATCCTCTTCGTCGGCACGAAGAAGCAGGCCCAGGAGCCCATCGCCGAGCAGGCGACGCGCGTCGGCATGCCGTACGTCAACCACCGCTGGCTCGGTGGCATGCTCACCAACTTCCAGACGATCTCCAAGCGCCTCACGCGCCTCAAGGAGCTCGAGGAGCTGAACTTCGACGACGTGGCCGGCTCGGGCTACACGAAGAAGGAGCTGCTCATCCTCAAGCGCGAGAAGGACAAGCTCGAGAAGACGCTCGGCGGCATCCGAACGATGGCCAAGGTCCCCTCGGCCGTGTGGATCGTCGACACGAAGAAGGAGCACCTCGCCGTCGACGAGGCGCGCAAGCTCGGCCTCCCGGTCATCGCGATCCTCGACACGAACTGCGACCCCGACGAGGTCGACTACAAGATCCCCGGCAACGACGACGCGATCCGTTCCGTCACGCTGCTGACGCGGGTCATCGCCGACGCCGTCGCCGACGGTCTGGTCCAGCGCTCGTCCGGCAAGTCCGGCTCCGACGCGCAGGCCGAGGAGCCCCTGGCCGAGTGGGAGCGCGAGCTCTACGCCGAGGCCGCCGCCGCGACCGAGGCTCCTGCCGCCGAGACCACCGAGGCACCCGCTGCCGACGCAGCCGCAGAGGCGCCGGTCGAGGCCCCCGTCGAGACGCCGGCCCCCGAGGTCGCCGCCGAGATCGCCGTCGACGCCCCTGCCGAGGCTGCTGCCGAGAAGGCCTGAGCCCTTCTCTCCCAGCCACTTCGAGTCATCCACATCTGACGAAAAGAGCGATACAGAGCATGGCGAACTACACCGCCGCTGACATCAAGGCGCTGCGTGAGCAGACCGGCGCCGGCATGATGGACGTCAAGAAGGCGCTCGACGAGGCCGACGGCGACCGCGCCAAGGCCGTCGAGATCCTGCGCGTCAAGGGCCTCAAGGGCGTCACGAAGCGTGAGGGCCGCTCGGCCTCCAACGGTCTCGTGGCCGCGTCGGCCACCGACGGCGTCGGCACCCTGGTCGAGGTCAACTGCGAGACCGACTTCGTCGCGAAGGGCGAGAAGTTCATCGCCCTCGCCGACCAGGTGCTCGCGCAGGCCGTCTCGGCCGGCGCGACCGACGCCGACTCGCTCCTCAAGAGCACGCTCGACGACGGCAAGACCGTCCAGGAGCTCATCGACGAGGCCAACGCGACCATCGGCGAGAAGATCGAGATCCGCCGCGTGGCGCGCCTCGAGGGCGACAAGGTCGTCTCCTACCTCCACAAGACGAGCCCCGACCTGCCCGCGCAGATCGGTGTCCTCGTCGCGCTCGAGGGTGGCGACGAGGCCGTGGGCCGCGACGTCGCGATGCACATCGCGGCGTTCAGCCCGACCGTCCTCACGCGTGACGAGGTCCCGGCCGAGACGGTCGAGAACGAGCGTCGCGTCGCCGAGGCCACGGCCAAGGAGGAGGGCAAGCCCGAGGCCGCCCTGCCGAAGATCATCGAGGGTCGCGTCAACGGCTTCTTCAAGGAGAACGTCCTGCTCGAGCAGCCGTTCGCCAAGGAGCCGAAGAAGACGGTCGCCAAGGTGCTCGAGGAGGGCGGCGCCTCGGCGAAGTCCTTCGCGCGCTTCCGCGTCGGCCAGTGAGGTCCTGACCTCACCGACTCCGCCGGTTCGGCGCAGCGCCGACCGCGCAGCACGACGACGTATGCCGGTCGCCCCAGTGGGGGCGGCCGGCTTCGTCGCGTTCTGGTGCCCTTGTCACTCGTGGACGTGAAGTCCGTTCAGCCAGAGGAGATCCCATGGCCAGCACCCCTGCTGATGCCGCCGCTGCGGGCGGGCCGCTGACGGTCGCCATCACCCGCCGGGTCGCTCCCGAGGACGAGCTGCTCATGCTGGCGTGGGTGCATGCCGGCACGTCGATGGCCGAGCGCTTCGACGGCTTCCTCGGGGCGGGCTGGGTGCGCTCGGGGGCCGCGGACTGGCACATGCTCTACCGGTTCGGGTCACGGGCGCACCTGGACGCCTGGGAGCGCTCGCCCGAGCGCATCCGCTGGCTGCGGTCGGCCGCCGACCTCGTCGAGCACCGCAGGACGGAGTACCGGACCGGCATCGAGGGCTGGTTCGACGAGCCGGCGTCGCGCTCGGTGGAGGAGCCGGGCGAGCCGGGGCCGACGGCCCCGCCCCGGTGGAAGCAGGCGAGCGTCATCTGGCTCGCCTTCTTCCCCACCAGCCTCGCCCTGACCTACCTGCTCATGCCGGTCGCCAACGGCTGGCCCCCGGTGCTGCGTGTCCTCGTGTCGACCGTCGTGGCGACGCCGTGGATGACCTACGTGCTCCTTCCCCTCGTGACTCGCCTCTTCGCGCGCTGGCTACGCTCCGGCTGACTCTGCCTCACCGCTCGATTGGCCTGTCGGGCAAGGGTTGCTGTCTGCGAGGTCACACCTCGGATGTCTGTCGGGTCACAGCGGCGCGGATACCCGCAGCGGGAACGGCCGGCACCGTGGTCGTGAACCAGCTGAGGCACCCCCTCCCCACCAGCGAGTGGCGCATCACCGTCGTCGACCGGGACGACGTCCATGACTACCAACCCGGCTACCTCTTCCTGCCGTTCGGGCTCATCGACTCGGAGCAGGTCCGGCGCAGCCGCCACACCCTCATCGCCGACGGCGTCGAGCTCGTGCTGGGCTACGTCGACCGTGTCGATCCCGGCGCTCGTGAGGTCTCACTCGTCGACGGCCGCACCATCGGCTACGACGAGCTCGTCATCGCGTCCGGCACCACCCCCCGACCCGACCAGACGCCCGGGATGCTGGGGCTCAAGTTCACGATGCTCGGCAACACGGCGACGCACCTGCCGCAGGGCCTGGGCGGCATCCCGGGCATGACCCACCTCGCGACCTCGCAGATGAAGAAGGCCATCGCCGACCTCGACGTCCCGGAGGTCCCCGACTTC
>JABFXB010000066.1 GCA_013361975.1 Dermatophilaceae bacterium | reverse complement strand
GTTCTCGACGGGCCCGCCGCTAGAGTCCGAGAGGTGAGTGCGTCGCTGGAGCTCTGGCCGTCATCGCCTCGTCGGACGGGGCCGCCGTCGCGGCTCGACCGGCTCCGGCGCCAGATCTCCGAGCTGCCGTGCGCCCTGCTGCTCTTCGTCCAGCTGGCAGCGCTCGTCGCCTACCCGTTCATCGAGACGCGCACGGGCGACGTGCAGGAGGTCGGCCGGGCGATCTTCGGACTCATCGGCCTGATCGTGCTCTTCCTCGCGGTCCGGGCCGTGCGCGCCACACCGGCGCTGACGTGGGTCGCGGTGCTCCTCGGCGGCCCGGTGGTCTTCCTGACCATCGCCGAGGCCATCTGGAGCGACAACCAGACGCTCACGTTCTGGAGCTCGACCCTGCACGCGCTCTTCTACATCTACACGGGCTACGGCCTGCTGCGGTACATGTTCGCGGACAACTGGGTGACCCGCGACGAGCTCTACGCGACCGGTGCGACGTTCACCGTCGTCGCCTGGGGGTTCGCCTACCTCTACCTCGCCGTCCAGATCGCCTACCCGCACTCGTTCACGATCTACGGCGAGACCAATCCCGGCACCCGCACCTGGTTCGAGCTGCTCTACCTGTCGATCACGACGATGACCTCGACCGGCCTGTCCGACATCTACGCCGTCGAGCCGCACGCGCGGGCGTTCGTGCTGCTCCAGCAGATCGCCGGCATGCTCTACGTCGCTCTCGTCGTCGCTCGCCTCGTCGGGCTCACGATCGCCCGCTTCCGCCAGTAGCAGTCCCGGGGGCGTATGCCGTCTCGCGAGCCGGCGCTCAGACCGTGTCGGCCTGCGGGCCGTCGAGCTCCGCGAAGGTGTGCAGGCTGGGTCCGCGCGTCGTCTGGAGGTCGCGGGCGACCGCCTCGACGTCACGCATGACCCGCAGCGTGTTGCCGCGCACGAGCTTGGCGAGGTCGTCCTCGGACCAGCGGCGCTCGAGCAGCGCGGCCACGAGCCGGGGGTAGCCGGTGACGTCCGCGAGCCCGATCGGGAAGGTGTCGGTGCCGTCGTAGTCGCCGCCGATGCCGACGTGGTCGATTCCGGCGACCTCGCGCACGTGCTCGACGTGCGCGACCACCTGCTCGATCGTCGCGTCGGGCTTCGGGTGCTGCTGCTGCCAGACCGCGGTGAAGCGGCCGAAGGCCACCCAGTCCTTGGCGTCGACCCCGACCTCCGCGGCGGCCGCGGAGGCCTCGGCGCGCCATGCGGCGGTGTCGGGGGAGACGAACTCCGGCACGAAGGTCACCATGCACGTGCCGCCGTTGGCCGGCAGCGCGGCGAGAACGTCGTCGGGAACGTTGCGCGGGGTGTCGCAGAGGGCCAGGGCCGACGAGTGGCTGAAGATCACCGGCGATGCGGTGGTCTCGAGCGCCGCCCGCATCGTCGTGGCGGCCACGTGGCTGAGGTCGACCATCATGCCGAGACGGTTCATCTCCCGCACGACCTCGCGCCCGAACTCGCTGAGCCCGCCGACGACGGGCAGGTCGGTGGCCGAGTCGGCCCAGGGCGTGTTGTCGTTGTGCGTCAGCGTCAGGTACCGGACCCCGAGCACGTGCAGCTGGCGCAGGGTCGCGAGGGAACAGCCGATCGAGTGCCCACCCTCGGCGCCGAGGAGCGACGCGATGCGACCGTTCTCGAAGGCGCGGTCGACCTCGTCGGCCGTGCGCGCGAGGGCCAGCCGGTCGGCATACGTGGCGATCATGCGGTGCACCGCGTCGACCTGCTCGAGGGTCGCCGTGACGGCCGAGTCGCCCTGCAGGGTGCTCGGCACGAAGACCGACCAGAACTGGCCCCCGACGCCGCCGTCGGCGAGGCGGGGCAGGTCGGTCTGGGTCGTCGAGACCCGGCCGCCGATGTCGAGGGCGTCGAAGTCGTAGCGGGTCTGCTCGCGCGCCTCCCACGGCAGGTCGTTGTGGCCGTCGACGAGCGGGTGCCGGGCGAGCAGGTCGCGGGCCCGCCCGACGGCGTCGGAGCGGTCGGTCGGGCCGGGCCGGGCGGTTCCGAGCATGTCGGCCATTGAACACCCGTCCATCTAGAGTGGACGCATGACCCCTCCACACCCGAGCGCCGACAGGAGCGTCGCACTCGTCACCCTCGGGTGCACGCGCAACGAGGTCGACTCCGAGGAGCTGGCGGGCCGCCTGCTCGCCGAGGGCTGGCGTCTCGTCGACGACGCGTCCGAGGCCGACGTCGCCGTCGTCAACACCTGCGGCTTCGTCGAGCAGGCCAAGAAGGACTCCATCGACGCCCTGCTCGAGGCCTCCGACCTCAAGGGCGACGGCGGGCGCACCCAGAAGGTCGTCGCCGTGGGCTGTCTCGCCGAGCGCTACGGCAAGGAGCTCGCCGACCAGCTGCCCGAGGCCGACGCCGTGCTCGGCTTCGACTCCTACCGCGACATGAGCAGCCACCTGCAGACGATCCTCGCCGGCGGCCACGTCGAGAGCCACACACCCGGCGACCGCCGCAGCCTGCTCCCGCTCACCCCGGTCGAGCGGCAGGCCGGCGCCGCCGGTGTCGCGCTGCCCGGCCACGGTGACGCCGTCGGCACCGGCTCGCCCGGCAGCGACACCCTCGACGGCGTGCCCGTGCCGGCAACCGGCCCGCGGGTGATCCGCGCCCGTCTTGACGGACGTCCGTGGGCGCCGCTCAAGATCGCCTCGGGCTGCGACCGGCGCTGCTCCTTCTGCGCCATCCCGATGTTCCGAGGGGCCTTCGTCTCCCGACGCCCCGCCGACATCGTCGCCGAGGGGCGCTGGCTGGCAGAGCAGGGTGTCAAGGAGCTCTTCCTCGTCTCCGAGAACTCCACGTCCTACGGCAAGGACCTCGGCGACCTCGGCCTGCTCGAGAAGCTCCTGCCCGAGCTGACCGCGATCGAGGGCATCGAGCGCGTCCGCGTCTCCTACCTCCAGCCCGCCGAGATCCG
>JABFXB010000517.1 GCA_013361975.1 Dermatophilaceae bacterium | reverse complement strand
AGGTCCTCCGTCGGCGCAGAACGAGTCGGCGCCAGCCTAGCGGTGGGCGCACCCGGGTTTGGACGGCGTCCGCAGGTCGGGGACCATTGACGACATGAGCACCCCGTCGACCCCGTCGACACCACCGCAGTCACCGCCGTCCTCCGAGGCTCCTCGGGTTTCTCCGGCTCCTCCGGCGCCGGCGAAGAGCCGCTACTCGATGGGGACGCTGCCGAACATGCTGCGCTCGATGGTCGTCATCGGGCTTTTCGTGCTCGCGCTCGTCGCCATCGTCCCGCGCATCACCTCGGTGCAGCGCCCCGCCGTCGACGCGACCGCCAAGGCCGGCCAGGTCGCGGCGCAGACGGCCTGGCCCGTCCAGCTGCCCAAGGGGCTCGGCGAGGGCTGGGTCCCGACCGTGGCGACGTACGCGCCCGGCACCGAGGGCGTGCCGACCTTCACCACGGTCTGGACGACGCCGGGCGGCAAGGACATCGCACTCAAGCAGGCGGTGGGTGTGACCGACGGCTGGGTGCGCCGCTCCGTCAACGACGGCGCCTCGTCGGGCACCGTGCAGGTGTCGGGTCGCTCCCTCGAGCGCTTCGTCGCCCCGGACGCCGGTCAGGTCGCCTACGTCGCGCGCGGCGCCGGAGCCAAGGGGCTCACCCTGGTGGCGAGCGGCACGGCGTCCGAGGACGAGCTCAAGGCGTTCGTCGCGGCGCTGGCGCCGGTGGCGCCTGCCCCGGGCGTCAGCGCGTCCGCCTCGTTCACCTCCTGAGGCCCGCGGCGGTCAGGCGTCGTCGTCGTCGAAGACCGCGTCGTCGGCGTGGACCGGCGGGGTCGCGCCCCCCGGCGCGGGCGCGGGTCGGGTGGCCCGCTCGCTCTCGGCCTGCGCGCCGTCGAGCCACGTGCTGCAGTGCGCGGCGAGCGCCTCGCCGCGGCGCCACAGGTGCATCGAGTCCTCGAGGGGCGCCTGCCCGGCCTCGAGCTTGGCGACGATGCCGATGAGCTCCTCGCGGGCGTCCTCGTAGCGCATCTCGGCGATGTCGGGGAACGTGCCGTCGGTCGAGGTCGCGTCAGCCATGGCCGTCACCCTACGACGTCGGGGTGTCGTCGCCGCCGTCGCTGCCGTCGTCGCCGCGTGCGGTCTCCGGGTCGAGGGGGAGCGGCTCGACCGGTGGTGTGGCGGCCTTCTTCGCCGTGCTGGTGTCCGCGTCCCTGGCGGCGGTCGCCGCCGCTGCCTTCTTCACGCCCTGCTTGACGGCGGCCTCGGTCGCGTTCCGGGCCGCGGCCGCCTTCCGGGAGGTCGTCGCCCGAGCTGTCGGGCGGGCCGCCTTGCGAGCGGCCGACGTGCCGTCGCCGGTCGGTCGCGTACGCGTGGTGCGGGGTTCGGGGGCGTCGTCGGCGCCGTCGCCGACCGGCCTCACGCCGAAGTCGCCGCGGGCGACCCGCACCCGCAGCAGCTCGCCGACGCCGACGTCGTCGCGGTCCATGACGATGCGTCCGTCGCGGTGCTGCACGACGGCGTACCCGCGCTCGAGGGTCGACTGCGGCGACAGGGCGAGCACCTGCCGGCGCAGGTGCTCCGTCTGGTCGGCGGCGCGGTGCAGGCGCGCCTCGATGCGTGTGGTCGCCCTCGAGCGCAGCGCAGCGACCTCCTGGCGCCGGGCCCGCACGAGCGCGACGGGGTCGGCCATGACGGGGCGGGAGACGAGGGCTCGCAGTCCGGACCGCTCGGACTCGACGCGCCGCACCAGTGCTCGCCGCAGCCGGTCGCGGGCGCCGTCGACGGTGCTGCGCTCGCGGGCTGCGTCGGGCACGACCTTCTTGCCGGCGTCGGTCGGGGTCGACGCGCGCCAGTCGGCCACGAGGTCGAGCAGCGGCTGGTCGACGTCGTGGCCGATGGCGCTGATCACCGGTGTGCGCGCCTCCGCGACCGCGCGGATCATCGCCTCGTTCGAGAAGGGGAGCAGCTCCTCGAGCGCACCGCCCCCTCGGGCGATCACGATGACGTCGACCGTCGGCAGGGCGTCGAGCTCGCGCAGGGCAGCCACCACCTCGGTGACCGCGGAGCTGCCCTGCACGGCGACCTCCCGTATCTCGAAAGCCACAGCGGGCCAACGGCGCCGGGCGTTCTCGACGACGTCCTTCTCGGCGGCCGAGTTGCGACCGGTGACGAGCCCGACGCGGCGCGGGAGGAACGGGATCGGCCGCTTGCGCTCCGCGTCGAAGACGCCCTCGGCCGCCAGTGTGCGCTTGAGGATCTCGACGCGGGCGAGCAGGTCGCCGATGCCCACGGGACGGATCTGGCGGGCCTCGAGCTGCAGCGTTCCGCGCTTGGTCCAGAACGTGGGCTTGGCCTGGAGCACGACCCGGGCGCCCTGCGCGAGCGGGATCGGCATGGCGTTGACGGCGTTCATCGGCACCGACACCGACAGCGACATGTCGACGTCGGGATCGCGCAGCGTGAGGAACGCGGTGCCACCGCGCGGGTTGAACTGCACGACCTGGCCCTCGACCCAGAGCTGGCTCATCCGGTCGACGTAGTCGGAGATCTTGAGGCTGAGCACCCGCACCGGCCACGGCTGCTCGGCCGTGGTGTCGGCGGCCTTGTCGGGCAGCGGGCTCGTCATGCTCACCGCGCCACCCTAAGGGTCGAAGGGGGCAGCGGTCGGCGAGTCGGGGACGTCGGGGGAGTCCGCATACGATGGGGCCATGAGCCAGCCCGCCGACCAGACGTCCGCCAAGAAGGTCCTGCTCGCGGCGCCGCGCGGCTACTGCGCCGGCGTCGACCGGGCCGTCGTGACCGTCGAGAAGGCGCTCGAGCTCTACGGTCCACCGGTCTACGTGCGCAAGCAGATCGTGCACAACAAGCACGTCGTCAACACGCTCGAGAAGCGCGGGGCGATCTTCGTCGACGAGACCGACGAGGTGCCCGAGGGTGCGACAGTCATCTTCTCGGCGCACGGCGTCGCCCCCGTCGTCCACGAGGAGGCGAAGTCGCGCAGCCTCAAGACCATCGACGCCACCTGCCCCCTCGTGACGAAGGTGCACCGCGAGGCGGTGCGCTTCGCCGACGACGACTACGACATCCTGCTCATCGGCCACGAGGGCCACGAGGAGGTCGTCGGCACCGCCGGTGAGGCGCCCGAGCACATCACCCTCGTCGACGGTCCCGACGACGTCGAGAACGTCACCGTGCGCGACCCCGAGAAGGTCGTCTGGCTCTCGCAGACGACCCTGTCGGTCGACGAGACGATGCAGACGGTCGCTCGCCTCAAGGAGAAGTTCCCGGCCCTGCAGAGCCCGCCGTCCGACGACATCTGCTACGCCACCCAGAACCGCCAGCTCGCCGTCAAGCAGATGGCCAAGGACACCGACCTCATGATCGTCGTCGGGTCGCGCAACTCGTCGAACTCCGTGCGCCTCGTCGAGGTGGCCATCGAGCACGGCGCCCGCGACGGCCACCTCGTCGACTTCGCCGACGAGATCCAGCAGGAGTGGCTAGACGGGGTGACCACCGTCGGCGTCACCTCCGGTGCGAGCGTTCCCGAGGTGCTGGTGCGCGACGTGCTGACCTGGCTCGCCGAGCGTGGCTACGGCGAGGTCGAGGCGGTCGTCGCCGCCGAGGAGTCGCTGCTCTTCTCCCTGCCCAACGAGCTGCGCCGCGACCTCAAGGCCCGCAAGGGCGAGGACTCGGGCACGGTGCGCCACGACGCGGCCTTCGAGGACGCCGGCTCGCTCCACTGACCTCCGGCAACGCGTCCCCGGCCGGGTCCGGCCGACGGTCGCCCAGCGGGTGGTGTACTGCCCGGTCAGCCGCCCAGCGCGGAGACGAGGGCCGGCTGCAACCGGTCGAGCGTCGGTGCGGCGACGTACTGCCCGCCGGTGATGGCCACGACCTGGCGCAGGGCCGCCGCGTCGACGCGGTCACCTAGCCCCAGCACGACGACCTGCACGGGGCGTGAGGGTACCTTGGCGGCCGTGAGCCGCCGCTTGAGCAGGTCGAGGCTCAGGCCGTAGTCGTCCTCGTTGGGGCCGTCGACGACCAGGACCACCGTGTTGGTGCAGCCGGCGCGCCACGTGCTCTTCGCGCGGTCGTACGTCGACGCGATGGTGTCGTAGAGGCCGCTGCCCCCGCCGACGAACGAGTCCAGACCGGACACGGCCTCGTCGAAGTCGGCGACCCGCTTCGCGTCGCCGAGCGGGGCGTAGTCGATGAGCTGGCGGAAGTCGTCGCCGCGCGAGCCGATGTGCTGCGAGTAGATCCACAGCGACGCGGCCGTGTCGGGGTTCGCGCCGCCGACGGCGCGCACGGTGGCCCGCTGGAGGACGTCGAGCCGCTTGCCCTCCTTGTCTCGCTCGAGCATCGAGCCGGAGACGTCGACGGCGAGCAGCGCCTGGGTGCGCCGCGACGCGGCGGCCCAAATGCCGGTCGCCTTGGCCAGCGGTGCGCCGCCGACCTCACCGGCGACCGAGATCGTGCCGTAGAGCGGCGACGGCAGAGCCGGCTCGCCCGCCGTCGTGCGGAAACCGCTGTCCTGCAGCCGCTTTCGTGCATCATCCGAGCTCAGATACTTCTCGAGGGCGGCCACGAGGGGCTTCTTCGCAGCATCGGTGGTGAGGGACACGACGGAGTAGTCCACGGCGGGCGCGCCCTCTGCAGGGGCCACCGCAGCCAGGGACTGGTCGGGGTGCTCGGTGTTCCAGGCGACGAGCTCGGCCTGGGTGGCGGCAGTGCCGATGCGGCCGTCGGAGGTCGCCACCTCGTCGAGCGAGACGGCACCGGACGTCCCGCCGTCGGGCGACGCAGCCGCTCGCAGGCGTGTGTCGGCCACCAGCGGGACCGCGACCGAGGCGGCCGCCTGGCCGACGGCGGAGCGTCGGGGGTCGGGGATGCGGATGCGGACCGGCCCACCCAGCAGGTCGGCCCAGCCCAGACGGTTGCCGAGCGCGGACGCCTGCGCGTCCTTCATCGCGATGACCACCGCGCTGGAGGCGAAGGGCTCGCCCGCCTCGACGGTCGCCCCCGAGACGCTGCCCGCACGGCTCAGCCACGTCGCCGAGTCGGTGACCCAGGCGTCCGGACGGCTGGCGCCGACGGGCGAGCCCGCGACGGCGTACGGCTCCTCGGCGTCGAACGTGAAGGCGGCACAGGGGGCGTCGGGGCGCTTGGCGAGGTCGTCGGCCGCCGCGGCGAGCACCGGGGCGATCGCGGGCGCGGCAGAGACCCGCACCTTGACCGGGTCGGTGCACGAGGTGGGCCGGGCGGGCGTGGTCGGCAGCGCGGTCGGGACGTCCGAGGAGCCGAGGAGGCGGTAGGCACCGAAGCCCAGACCTGCCCCGACGACGGCGACCGCGGCAGCTGCGGCCACGCGGGTGCGTCGACGGCGCCGGGTGCGCTCGCGGACCGCGGCCTCGACCCGGTCGCGTGACTCACGCAGGCTCTGCTCGTACGGGCCGACGCGGCGCCGCGGACCGTCCGGGCCACCCGGACTATCGGGCCGGTCGGGACCCGGGCCACCCGCCCGGGTCACGCTGCACCTGATCTCACGCGCGTATTTTCCGGTGCAGCCCGACCGATGTCCATTTTCCGGACGAATCGGGCAGGGGCTGTGCTGGGACGCGTCAGGCCGACTGCTCGTCCCGCCGGCCGCCGTCGCGGAGGCCGTCCTCGACGCGGCCCTCGGGACCGCGCCCGGAGCCGCGCTCGGGTCGGGCGTCGGGCTCGGCAGCTGCCCGTGCGAGGAAGGCGTCGTCGCGGGCGTCGCGGCCGAGGTCGTCGGTGAGCTCGGTCGCGCTGAGCGAGCGAGGCGCCACCTCGACCGGCAGCAGCTCCGGTGGGCGCTCGCTCGTGAGGTGCAGCTCGTGCATGCGTCGTGCCGTGACGAGCACCCGTGACTCGAGGGTGCCGACGAACTTGTTGTACTGCTCGACCGAGCGCGAGAGCGACTGGCCCATCGTGGTGACGTGCCCACCGAGCGTGGAGAGCCGGGCGTAGAGGTCCTGGCCGATCGCGAGCAGCTCGCGGGCGTTCTGCTCGAGCGCGTCCTGCTGCCAGATGGCGCCGATCGTGCGCAGCACCGCGAAGAGGGTGCCGGGCGAGGCCAGCACGACCTTGCGGCCCAGGGCGTGCTCGTAGAGGCCGGGGTCGTCGGCGAGGGCGGTGGCGAGGATGGCCTCGCCGGGCACGAAGCAGACCACGACCTCGGGCGACCGGTCGAACGCGGACCAGTACGCCTTGGCGGCCAGGCTCTCGACGTGACGTCGCAGCGAGGTGGCGTGGGCGGCCAGCAGCTCGGCCCGCTCGATCTCGGACACGGTGTCGCCGTGCGCCTGGAGGAAGTGCGCCATCGGTGCCTTCGAGTCGACGACGACGTGGCGCGAGCCCGGGAGGTTGATCACGGCGTCAGGTCTCACGGTGGCGCCGTGGCGGCTCACGCGGGTGACCTGCTCGTCGAAGTCGCAGCGGGCGATCAGGCCCGAGAGCTCGAGGACCCGGCGCAGCTGCACCTCGCCCCAGGCGCCGCGCACCGTCGAGGCGTTGAGGGCGCTGGCGAGCGTGGCCGTCTCGGAACGCAGCGACTCGGTGGAGCGGCCCACCTCGGTGAGGCGCTCGCCGAGCTGACCGAACTGCAGGGAGCGGTCGCGCTCGAGCGCGCCGACCTGGCGCTCCACGCGCCCGATGGTGTCGCGCAGCGGAGCGAGCAGGGCAGCCGTCGCGTCGTCGAGCTCCCGAGCAGCCTCGAGGTCGCCGACCCGCTGGCGCAGCACGTCTCGCTCGGCCTCGGCGGCAGCGGTCCGCGCGAGCAGGGTCGACCGCGCCGAGAGCCAGGCGACGACGGCGCCGGCCAGTCCTCCGACGAGGAGCCCGACGAGCAGCGCGGTGGTGTCCATGGCCCACACCGTGGCAGAGGGCGCCGACAGTGACGCAGCCGACACCCCGGCATACGACGTCGGCGTCCTCTGTTAGACCTTGACCCGTGAGCGAGTACGACGACGCGACCCGGCTCGAGCCCGGCGACGACCCGACGACGTGGCACGGGGCCTTCCACGAGGAGTGGATGATCGGCAACGCCGTCAACGGCGGCCTCGTCATGGCGACCGCCCTGCGCGCCCTCGGTGGGCACCTCCTCGCCGACCCGACCGAGACGACCGAGCACGTCGACCCGGTGGTGCTCTCCGCGTACTTCATGACCGCCTCGCAGCCCGGGCCCTTCACGGTCAGCACCGAGGTGATGCGCTGCGGCCGCAAGCTGTCGACGGGGCAGATGACGATCCACCAGGCCGGCGACCACGGCGAGCCGGTCGAGCGCATGCGGGCCATCGGCTCCTTCGGCAACCTCACCGACCTCGAGGTGCAGCGGCAGGCCTCCCCGCCCGAGCTGCCGCCGCCCGACCAGTGCCTCTCGGCCGAGCAGGCGCCCCCCGGCTTCCTCGCCAACGCGAAGTTCCTCGAGCGGCTCGACCTGCGGCTCGACCCGTCGACGGCCGGCTGGGCCCTGGGCAAGCCGTCGATGCGCGGCGTCATGCGCGGCTGGCTGCGCCTGCGCGACGGCCGCGAGCCCGACACGACGATGCTCATGATGGCGCTCGACGCGCTGCCACCCGTGGCGTTCGACCTCGGCCTCCTCGGCTGGACCCCGACGCTCGAGTTCACCGGCCACATCCGCCGCCGGCCCGCCTCGGGGTGGCTGCGCGTCTCGCTGTCGAGCGACACCCTCGGCGGCGGGATGATGGAGGAGGACGCGATGATCTGGGACTCCGCCGGCAACCTTGTGGCCCAGTCCCGGCAGCTGTGCGGCGTGCGGATGCCGCGGTGACGGGCCGGCCCTGACGCGGCGCTCCAGCTCCTCTCCGAGACGCACGCGACCACCGAGGACAACGAGGCCGGTATCGCCACCGGCTGGTTGCCCGGGCGGCTCTCCGAGCAGGGACGGCGGCAGGCGTCCGCCTTGGGCGAGCGGCGGCGAGACGGGGCGCAGGTCGCCGAGCTGGCCCGAATGCTCGAACAGCTCGTCGACGCAGCCTTCGAGTGGCGGCCCGGCCGGGAGTGGACGCTCGCACGAGCCGGCCCCGACGGCATACGGCGGCGTGGTCGGGAGGCCGTCCGAGCGCCACTAGACTCTTGTCCCCGTGGCACTCACCATCGGAATCGTCGGTCTCCCCAACGTCGGCAAGTCGACGCTCTTCAACGCCCTGACCAAGAACAACGTCCTCGCCGCGAACTACCCGTTCGCGACGATCGAGCCGAACGTCGGCGTGGTGCCGCTGCCCGACCCCAGGCTCGGCGCCCTCGCCGAGATCTTCGGCTCGGAGAAGATCCTCCCGGCGACGGTGAGCTTCGTCGACATCGCCGGCATCGTGCGGGGCGCGAGCGAGGGTGAGGGCCTCGGCAACAAGTTCCTCGCCAACATCCGCGAGGCCGACGCGATCTGCCAGGTCGTGCGCGCGTTCGAGGACGGCGACGTCGTGCACGTCGACGGCAAGGTGAGCCCCGCGAGCGACATCGAGACGATCCACACCGAGCTCATCCTCGCCGACCTCCAGACCCTCGAGAAGGCCGTGCCCCGGCTCGAGAAGGAGGCGCGGATCAACAAGGACAAGAAGGCTGCGCTCGAGCTCGCCCAGGCCGCGCAGAAGATCCTCGAGGAGGGCCACACCCTGTACGCCAGGGGCCCGGCCGCCGGCGTCGACCTCGCCGAGGCCAAGTCGCTGGGTCTGCTGACCACCAAGCCGTTCATCTACGTGTTCAACCTCGACGAGGACCAGCTCGCCGACGCCGAGCTGCAGGCGTCGCTGCGCGAGCTCGCGGCTCCGGCCGACGCGGTCTTCCTCAACGCCAAGCTCGAGATGGACCTCATGGAGATGGAGCCCGACGAGGCCCTCGAGCTGCTCCAGAGCTTCGGCGCGGAGGAGTCGGGCCTCGACCAGCTCGCCCGCACCGGCTTCCACACGCTCGGCCTGCAGACCTACCTGACGGCCGGCCCCAAGGAGTCGCGCGCCTGGACGATCGGGAAGGGCTGGACCGCCCCGCAGGCGGCAGGCGTCATCCACACCGACTTCCAGCGCGGCTTCATCAAGGCCGAGGTCGTCGGCTTCGACGACCTCGTCGCGGCCGGCTCGATGAACGCGGCCAAGGCGGCCGGCAAGGTGCGCATCGAGGGCAAGGACTACGTCATGGCCGACGGCGACGTCGTGGAGTTCCGCTTCAACGTCTAGACGCCCTGGTGGCCCTCGCGGCCCGGAACGAGATCGCCGACGGGGCGATCGTGGCGGCGTGACCGTCTCGCCCGGGGCGCACGTCCCGTCGGCCGGTGCCGCATGGCGGTAGCGTGATCGCCGCCGACACCTGTGCCGCACCGACGGGGCAGGGCCAGAACACACCCGCCCACGCCAGCCGACACCCAGACGCGACAGCCCGCGCGACACCCACCGCTGACCCACAAGGAGCACCGTGTCCCAACAGGTCCACGTGCCGCCCCGCGAGCGGCCGGAGTCCCGGGAAAGGCCCCGGAGCGGCGCCTCCCGCGCGCCACGACGCGGCGACATCCAGGGTATGCGTGCCGTGGCGGTCCTCTCGGTCATGCTGAGCCACGCCGGGATCGCCGGCTTCGCCGGCGGCTACGTGGGCGTCGACGTCTTCTTCGTGATCTCGGGCTTCCTCATCACCGGCATCCTCGCCCGCGAGGTCACCCGGACGGGTCGGGTCTCGATCGCAGGGTTCTACTCGCGCCGTGCGCTGCGCATCCTGCCGGCGGCCACCGTGACGCTCCTCGTCGTGTGTGCCGTCTCGTTGCTCGTCTACACGACGAGCAACCTGCGCCTGGTGCTCCAGGACATCGGAGCAGCGGCGCTCTTCTCGGCCAACATCGACTTCGCCCTTGCCGGCACCGACTACTTCTCGACCAGCGCGTTCGTCTCGCCGGTGCAGCACTTCTGGTCGCTCGCGGTGGAGGAGCAGTTCTACCTCGTCTGGCCGGCGGTCATCGGGCTCATCATGTACCTCGGGGCGCGGGCACGCGGGTCGGTGGGCTCGTCGCGTCCGGCGACGCGCGCGGTGGCCCTGCGGCGCTCGGCGGCCCTGATCCTGCTCCTCGCGACCCTCTCCTTCTGGTGGTCGGTGCACCGCACGGGAACCAACCCGCAGATGGCCTACTACTCGACCTTCACGCGCACGTGGGAGCTCAGTGTGGGCGCGCTGCTCGCGCTCGCGGCCGGCGGCATCGGCCGCCTGCCCGCGGCGGTGAAGGGCGTGGCGTCGTGGGCCGGCCTGCTCGCCATCGCCGTCGCCGTGCTCACGTTCGACTCGGCTACGCCGTTCCCCGGCTGGCACGCAGCGCTGCCCGTGCTCGGCGCGGCCCTCGTGCTCGGGGGCGGCATCGACGGCCCCCGCACCGGCGCGCGACTGCTGCTCGACACCCGCCCCATGCGCTTCGTCGGCAACATCTCCTACTCGCTCTACCTCTGGCACTGGCCGCTGCTCATCCTCCCCAGCGCCTACGTCGTGCGCGACCTCGGGCTGCTCGAACGGCTGCTCGCCCTGGGCGCGTCCGTCGTGCTCGCCTGGGCCAGCTACCGGTGGGTCGAGACGCCGTTCCACCACCCGGCGAAGACGGCCCCGAACGACCTGAAGACCGGGGCAGGGCCCGATGGCAGCGCCGTGTCGCGCGCCCACCTGCGAGACACGGCGCGGGCACACCGGCGCTCGGTCGCCCGCTCGCTGCTGCTCTGGCCCGCTGCCGTGGCCATGGTGCTGGGCAGCGTCGGCGGGGTGTGGGCGTACGACGCGGGCCGCAACAGCGAGGCCAGCGAAGCCGCGACCGCGCTGACCAAGGTGGCGGCGAGCACCGGGCTCGTGACCCCCCAGCAGCTCGTCGCCGACGTCGCCCGGGCCTCGGCCCTGGCCCGGGACAACGCGCCTCTCCCGGAGGCGCTCGTGCCGGCGCTGCCCGATCTCTTCGGCGACATCACCCACCCCATGGGCACCTGTTCGGCCTCGAGGGAGGCCCTGACGATCGACATCTGCCCCAGTGGCGACACCAAGGCGTCGCGGACGATCGTGCTCTGGGGCGACTCGCACATCGGCATGTGGATGCGTCCCCTCGAGCAGCTCGCCAAGGAACGTGGCTACAAGATCGTCCCCTTCACCAAGGCCAGCTGCGTGCCCCTCGACGAGGTGGAGTGGTACCGGGGGAAGGCCTATCCCGAGTGCCGCAAGTTCGGTCAGTGGTCGCTCGAACAGATCGCCCGCATCAAGCCGGACCACATCATCATCAGCGGCTACCTCGGCACACCCCTCGTCAACGAGGCCGGCACCGGGCCGGTGCCGGTCGGCGAGGACTCCGAGCGGTTCACCGCAGGTGCGAAGCGGATGCTCTCGAAGGTGCACTCGCGCCTGCCCGACACCAAGGTCACGGTGCTCAGCGACGTGTCGATCCTCGAGCAGGACGCCGGCAAGTGCCTCGGCTCCAAGCGCGCCACCATGGGCACGTGCGTCAAGCCGATGTCGTCGGCCGTCGCCTCGCGCAACGGCGGTTGGAAGGCGGCGACCGCGGCTACCGGCGCCCGCTACGTCGACCTGCTGCCCTACTTCTGCGCCGAGACCTGTCCCGTCGTGGTGGGCAACACCATCGTGTACCGCGACAGCAACCACATCACGAGCACGTACGCGCAGAGGCTCAAGCCCGTGCTGGGCAAGGAGCTCGGCCTCTGACCGCAGCCCGGCACGCCGTGGGACGTTCGTGGTGGGCCGTGTCGGCGGTCTGTGCCATGGTCTGACCATGGACGAGGGGTGGCTCGACGAGCTTGCCGGCGCTGGCGGCGGCGCTGGCGGAGGGCTGGTCCGCGACCGCGACCTCCGCGCCACGTGGTTCGTCGGCTGCGACCTCAGCGGGGTCGTGGTGCGCGGCAGCGACGTCGCGGGCATGGAGGTCGACTCGCCCTGGCTGATGGAGGGCGGCGCCCGGCTGCTGGTCAACGGCGTGGACGTCGTCCCACTCGTCGACGCGGAGCTGAACCGGCGATTCCCGGGGCGCGAGCTCCGTTCGGCGTCGAGCCCTTCCGAGCTGCGTGACGCCTGGGTGGCGGTGGAGCAGGCCTGGGCGGCCACGCTCGAGCGCGCGTCGATCATGCCGCCCGGCACGGTCGACGCCTCCGTGGGCGGCGAGTGGTCGTTGGCCCAGACCCTGCGCCACCTGGTCATGGCCACCGACACGTGGCTGGGCAGGGCCGTTCTCGGGCTGGACGAGCCGTACCACCCGCTGGGTCTGCCCAACGACGACCACGACACGCAGGCGTACGACGCGTCCGCGTTCACCGACGTCACACCCACCTACAGAGCGCGGCCGCTGAGGGCGGTCAGCGGTCAGCGGGGCACGAACCGCAGCGAGTCGAGGGTGGCCTGCTGCGCGGCCAGGACCTTCCGGCTGGTCTCGGGGAA